>CAZEIY010000528.1:1619-3176 GCA_964512375.1 uncultured Rickettsiales bacterium
CTCTCAGCCGGATTCAGTACCCACACCACCCGTCTCTGCGGGCGTGGAAGGCTCGGTCCCACCTGCCGCCGACTCGGCAACAGCGAGCGAGGTCAAGTAGTTCGCCAGGTGCCAGAAGTTGTCGCCTACAAGACTGCCCATGGGCTTCATCGCAGTCCCCTCGATGCCATTGGTTACCACCCACACGAAGGCACCCTCGGGGAGGGTCAGAGCACCGTCGCCGAAGAGAGCACCCGCAGGAATCGTGAACAGCTTGGCAATCGGCCCGCCGCCCTTCGCGTCGAGAGCGTGACAGCCGACACAACCTGACTCATAGGTCTCCTTGCCGATAGCGACTGATGCATCAGTCATTGCCTCCGGATTGACCATCTTGAGCGCCTCGTCTGGGATCTGACTCACCCACTCCCGGTCAATTGCCTGCCGGGCGATGAGGAGGTACTCGTTTTCATCATATGGCTCTCGCAACAAGGACCATGTCAGTCCGACTCCTGCAACGAGCAGGGCAACCAGGGCAGCTGTCACCTGTCTCCGTCGCTTATTAGCAAGAACTCCAGCAAGCGCCGCTGCCTCGGCCTCGAGCACCTTCTTCTCGTGCTCTTCAACCCGCCTCTTGTGCTCGTCAATTGCCTCCTGGAGGGTAATGAAGAGATCAGCAGCTTCCCAGGGTTTTGTTACGTACTGATCAACGTTCCCGGTATTGATTGCGCTGAGGAGATCCGCACGTTCAGTGTATCCAGACAGAATAAGGCGCACCGCAAGCGGGCAACGCTCGCCGACATGCCCGAGCAGGTCGACCCCCTTCATCCCAGGCATGCGTTGATCAGAGAGAACAATGGCCGGGATGAGTCCCTCTTCCAAGGCCTCGAAGGCGGCCTCGCCACTCTCATAGGTCGTCAACTCAAAGGAGTCCCGAAGCAAGCGCTCTAAGGCCTGAAGGTTGGGTGGCTCATCATCGACAAGCATGAGCTTGAGGCTGCCATCAGTCTGCAGGGTAGGGAGGTTCGTCCTCTCCCTGCGTCCTCGCAGCCGTGCCTCAAGACGACTCCGCCTATCATCCGACATCAATACTCCAGCATGGTCACGCGATGGCATCGACCATCACGAAACAAAGACAACCAACCAGCGTTCAGGAAGAAGACGGCTTTCAGCTTTCGGCGAGCGCTTCCAACTCCGCCTCAAGGTCTTCAAAGCCCGCGAGGAAATCAT
This sequence comes from uncultured Rickettsiales bacterium, assembly GCA_964512375.1. Lineage (GTDB taxonomy): Bacteria > Myxococcota_A > UBA796 > UBA9615 > UBA9615 > UBA6601. Next base: position 2,826 of record CAZEIY010000528.1, read on the forward strand.
CAACATTGCTGTTGGCATCGAGCGTTCCAAGACGCGATGAAATCTCGGACAGGCGCGTATTCCTGTCCCCCTCGGCACGACGCTTCTCGCTGGTTATGAGACCCTTTTCGATCGTATCGACCAACATCGCTGGCCGCCAGGGCTTGGTCACATAAGCGAAGCAGTGGGCCTCGTTGATGGCGCCAACGAGGTCGTTTCGCTCCGTGTAGCCAGACAGAATCATGCCCGTGGCGTACGGATAGATCTGCACCACAGCTGACAGCAGTTCGACCCCCGTCATGCGCGGCATCCGCTGATCCGTGATGATCAGGTTTGGACAACCCGACTGCTTGATGTGCTCAAGAGCCGGGG
>CAZEIY010000529.1:0-3171 GCA_964512375.1 uncultured Rickettsiales bacterium
GTTTGAATGTCCTGGTGCGCAAGGGAATCATGTAGCGCTGGTATGGGCGGCGACCATGCGCTATATCCGCTTGCCATGGACGCACGATTCGAAGGACTGATCGCTCTTGTCGGGGGCGGCTCGGGAGGCATTGGGGCCGCTGTTTGTCGGCGTCTTGCCGCTGAGGGTGCAGAGGTATGGATCGGCTACTACCAGAATCTGAACGCTGCAGAGAATCTGGCTGCTGAGCTCAAGGCTTTGGGTGCGCAGGCGCACACCGTGAAGATTGATGTTCGACGTGCTGAGTCGGCGTTGGGTGCTGCCAAGGAGGTCTTTGAGCAGTCCGGCCGAATAGACGTGTTAGTGAATTGCGCTGGAATCACCCGCGATGGGCTTGCCCTTGCCATGGATGATGAGCAGTGGGCTGAGGTGTTGGATACCAACGCAACTGGCAGCTTCCGAATGGCACGCGCTGTTGGGCGCTATATGCTGCGCAAGCGCAGTGGATCCATCGTCCTGCTCTCTTCGGTCGCAGCTCACAAGCCCGGTAAGGGACATGCCAACTACGCGGCCAGCAAGGGGGCGGTAGAGGCCATGACCAGGGCCCTCGCCGGCGAGCTCGTGAGTCGTGGGATTCGCGTCAATGCGGTGGCGCCGGGGATCATTATTACGCCAATGTCTGGTGCCGTTCGTGAGACGGCAGGAGAGATGCTCAAGAACGAGATCCTTCAGGGTCGTTTCGGAGAGCCCGAAGAGGTCGCGTCTGCGGTCGTGTTTCTGGCTAGTCGGGACGCTTCATACATCACTGGTCAAGTGCTTGAGGTGGCCGGTGGTTTTAAGATGTAGGAGGCATCTATGTCTGTAGTCTTTATTACTGGAGTGACTGGGTTCCTTGGCCGACACGTTGCGATTCGGATGCTACGTCGGCCTGATCTGGATCAGTTGTTGTGCCTCGTACGGTGTGACGATGCCGACCATGGTCTGACGCGAATTGTGCAGTCTCTTGCCAGGGTGATTCCTGAGGATGAGGCTCGTGAGCTGTCATCGAAACTTCGCGCCCTGCCCGGTGACTTATGCCAGGAAGGCCTCGGCCTCAGCGAGGCGGACCGCTCCGTGTTGGTAAGCACTGCAACAGCAGTGCTGCACTGTGCCGCTGACGTTCGTTTCAACCAGGACCTGGCTGATGCCCGGCTGCGCAATGTGTTCGGAACGGAACAGGTGGCAGGCCTGGCACGCGAAGCGCTTCGTAACGGAGTCTTTGAGCGCTTTGACTGGGTCGGCACGGCTTTTGTTGCAGGACTTCGAGAGGACCTCGTGACCGAGAGTGAACTTGAGCACGAACAGGGATGGAAGAACTCATACGAGCAGAGCAAGTATGAGGCCGAGCGCATGCTTCGCGAACAGTATTCCGATCTGCCACTCACGGTTCTCCGCCCATCTGTGATCGTTGGAGAGTCCAACACTGGAGCGACGAGTAACTTTGGGATGCTCTACTGGCCTGTTCAGCTGTATGCCCGTGGCTGGTGGCGCACGGTGGTTGGTCGCCCGGACACCCCTGTCGATCTGGTGCCCGTAGACTTCGTCGCGGATGCCGTAGAGTTTCTTACTCGTAGCGAGCAAGGTCAGGGAGGCACATTCCACCTTGCCGCCGGGCCCGAGGGTAGCCTGACCATCGAGGAGCTCGCAGAGATCTGTCAGCAATACTTCGGTGGCCGGCCGGCCCGCTATATCTCTCCCGACACCTTTTTTCGCTGGGTGCGGCCTGTCGTCGATCTCTTCATCTGGGGCAAGAAACGCAGGGTTATTCAATCCGGTGGGCGCTTCTTTATCCCGTATTTCACCGGGAATCCTCGCTTCGACGTGAGCGCTTCGACCGATGCTCTGCAGGGCTCAGGGATCGCGGCTCCCAGTGTCCGAGACTACATCACGGTCTTGTTCGATTATTGCGTTGCCACTGACTTTGGACGGGCGCCAGCGCCTACGAATGACGGTGGGAAACGTGCGTCAGGGCCTGCAGCAGCGTAGAATGACATCGCTGGGGAGCATATGGCTCAGAGAACGAACACGATCGTCAAGGACTCTTTGACCTTCTTGATGCTGCTCGTGGTGATTGTTGCGGTTGGCGTTGTCATGCGCAGCGTGCAGGAGTACCTCTCGGGTGACTGGCGCTCAGTCGCCAACTGTCGAAGTACGTACTGGCAATGTAGTTCGGAGTTCGGTGGTGCAGGCATTGGCAACACGGGAGACCATAAGTTTCTCGCCGGCGCCAAGTCCTGTGCGCAGACTACTGCCTATGATGCGGCAATTCGTCGGGCTAGCCTCGAGTGCAACTTCAACCGCTCTGTGCGGCGGAATAGTTGCCGTGAGCTCCGTACTAACTGCATCCTGCCGAACAACCCTCAGTACTACTAAACCTTTCCAGTCTGGCCCTCTTTTGGATCTCTTCATGTCCTTCGAGGATGTGGCCGGTGAGATGATATCAATGCTCTCTTCTCTAATTCCTCAGAATATTCAGCGTTCGACGCTTCTTGTTCTTGCCGTTCTTCTGGTTGTCCTCTGCGGTGGATTGACATCTGCTCAGGGCTCGGACGGAGTTGAGGTTATGGGTCGGGTCGAAAAGGCCCTCGCGAGCGATGGCGAGCAGATGAGTGTTCGGATGACTCTAACGGGCGCCTCAGGGAAGAGCGAAGCGCGTGCCTTCCGGATGTGGATGACTGCCGCGCCAGGCGGAGGGGCGCGCTCCCTCATTCGCTTTCAGAGTCCTGCGAGCATCGCCGGCACAGCGTTGCTCTCCGTGCGTAGGGCCGGCGGTGGACAGGACAACTGGCTGTATGTGCCGGGACTGTCCCAGGTGCGCCGGGTGGCTGCCGCAGACCGCAAGCAGTCCTTTGTGCAGAGTGAGTTCACTATCGAGGACATAACGGTCGCCCAGGACCCCAAGAACCGCGTCTATACGGTGCTCGGTGAGGTGATGTGGAGCGACCGTGCGTGCCTGCAACTTGAAGATCGGCCCAGGGATGCTGCAGCCGCCAGGATGAGTGGCTACGGGCGGGTCGTGCTGTACATCGACAAGGAGCACTTCGTTGTCCATCGGGTAGATTTTTATGACCACTCCGACGCGCTCCTCAAGGTCCTCAGGGCCCAGAAGTTGGTGCAGGTCGGTGAGAAGTGGCGCTTCGATGTGGCAACCAT
>CAZEIY010000530.1:0-3169 GCA_964512375.1 uncultured Rickettsiales bacterium
TCGAGGGCAAGTGCTGGGTCGAGAGCACCACCGGCCATCAGGTCTTCGAGAGTCTCCCCCTCTACGTACTCGAGCACGAGTACGTAGTCGTCGTCATAGCGCTCGAACGATAGGGTCTGAATGATGTTGTGATGGCGCAGCATTCCGCCGATGGCCGCTTCGCGCATCAGGAGCTTGATGAACTCCTCTTCCTCTGAGTACTTCGATTGAATGACCTTAAGCGCGACTTTCTTACGGAAGCCGCCTGGCCCGACCTGCTCGGCGAGACTGACTGTCGCCATCGAGCCTGTCCCAAGCGTGCTGATGACACGGTAGGGACCGATCTTCACGATCTTTTTTGACTTCTTGCCGGAATCAGTCATTCAGTTCGCATCCACAACCAGCATCCCAGCGGGGTAGGCCGGTGACTGACTTGCCGCGGGGTCGCGGAAGTGAGGCTCTGACCATGTGGAAGTCCCGTTCACCGAGACACCTACTCTAGGGGCGAAAAGTCTATCATGCTGAGGCCTCGCGCGACCGCAGCAAGGCAACGCCAGGGGCTACCAGTTCAAGAGCGTCTCGAGGTGATCCTGAATCCATCCCTCTGCCCTCGCGTAGTCGGGGTGCTGCTGCTCCCTCAGGCGGAAGTCGCGGCTGTGATAGACCTTTCGGCTGCCACGCTCACTTACTCCGACCATGGCATGCAGCATTTCGTGGAAGACAATGAAACGGAGCACGTAGTCAGGGACCTTCTTGTCGTCGAGTGCCGGATGGATACGTATCAGCTTGTTTCGTGGGCTCCAAGAGCCTAGTCGTATTGTCTTGCGCCTGCTGCTTCGAGTGCGGCGAGACCAGCCGATTCTTCCCTTGAAGTCGCCGCCAAAGTGTTCTCGGTTCTGCTCATCGAGATATGAGAGCAGGTCGTGGGCCAGGCCCAGTGGAGAGCCGTAGCGAGCTCTTCCCGCTCTTCGTCCGAGGAGGCCAAACTCGCGAGCGAAGCTACGTATCTCCGCAGCCGCTCCCTTGTTTCCATTGCGAATGTAGCTGGCGACAGCATCCAAAGTGGGGTCTTCTGCTCGAGAAAACTGCTTATGGATACGTAGACGAAGCAGGCCATCGAGGCCTCTTCGCCAGGACAGTAGAGTGCGACGATTCTCAGTGCCTACCAGGTCCAGCGGTTCGCCGAGACGTTGGGCGAGATCGCGATGCATGGCTTCGAGTTGATCGTGGCTGACCGGAGGTAGCTCCGGCTCCGTGGGGAGATCAGAATCTCTGTCGTTGAGCGGCAGCGGCAATTGCATGGCGATGGATTGACGAGCAGTACTCTGCGCAAACTCATCAGGACCATTCTTGCTACCCATGAGAGAGTTTCTAGCACCTGTCGGATCTGCCGTGAAGAGCCTTTCGCGGCCAACCCCCGCGCCTTCAATATCGACGCGGGAGCCGCCTCGATTTCACAGCGTCAGTTCGGCGATCACTTCGTCCAGTTCCTCGCCATCTTCGGCCATTTCTGGTGCGTCCGATCCGAGGGTTGTCACTCCTGACTTTTGACCACTACTGAGGAGAATCATCTCTCGGGCGGTGACCTCCGTGCTGTTGCGCTCGGTGCCTTCCGAGTCGGTCCAGTCGCGGTGCGAGAGGGGGCCCTCAATGTAGAGAGGCTGGCCTTTCTTCACGTAGCGGTGCGCGACCTCAGCGAGTCGATCCCAGAGCACGATTCGATGCCAGGTGGTGACTGGCTCCTCGTCCTTTCGGCGGCTGTTGGTCGCAAGGCTGAGGTTAACCACAGCCTTGCCTGTGTTCGTGTGTCTCAGTACGGCATCTCCACCAACATTGCCGATGAGCACGGTCCTATTGAAACTCCTCATTTATCTCTCCTTCTTGATTGCGGCTCCAGGCCGCGGTGTTCAGGCGCCGTGTCAGCGGTGTATCCACTGACCTCGGCCTGTCATGGGGCTGCCATGAGCGAGATCCGTGCCACCGCTCGATCGGCTCCTTCGCCGTAGCCTATGGCCACATTCAGCATGAAGTCAGATAGTTCTTGTTGTTCTGAGGGGTTGTTTCGTTCTGTATCCGGCCGGTCAGTTTTGAGCAGTTCCGTACAGTTCGGGCGAGAGAGGTACTCCTGCGTTTCCGGCGTTGTAGGGGGGGAGGTCGGATCAAATCCAACAGCGCGCTCCGACTGGTGCTCTGAGCGTGGTAGAACCGGCTCCGTGGAAGGTTCCCGCTACATCGTCGTTGAAGGTGTGATTGGCGTCGGGAAGTCGAGCCTCACGCGTCTGCTCGCGGAGAAGCTGGGTGGTGACTCGGTACACGAGCCGGTCTTCGAGAACCCCTTCCTCTCGATGTTCTACAAGGACCGTCAGCGCTACGCTTTCCAGACGCAGTTGTACTTCTTGCTGACTCGCTACAGACAGCAGGTAGACCTCAAGCAGCCAGGTCTCTTTGTACCGACGACGGTTTGTGATTACCTGTTCGCCAAAGACCGGATGTTCGCCACCCTGAACCTCGATCGAGATGAGCTCGTTCTCTACAATCAGATCTACGAGACGCTCGACTCTCGGCTGCCCAAGCCAGATCTGGTGATCTATCTGCAAGCTGATGTCGACACACTCATGGATCGCATCAAGATTCGCGGTCGTGACTTCGAGCAGGACATGGACGAGCAGTACCTGCGGGATCTCAGCGAGCTTTACAACGATTTCTTCTTCAATTACCGTGACGCGCCTCTCCTGGTAGTCCAGACGTCTGGAATTGACTTCGTCAAGAATCAGCAGGATCGGGAGTGGCTGTTGAGGGAAATCCTTGCCATGAAGGGCGGGACAAAGCACCTCATTCCGCTGGGATCTCTGTAGAGACCTGGACGGACTGGTTGCCCCCCGCCGGAGAGCCCTCGGCAGACGCTGGAAAGAAGCCTGAATTTACGCGACGGGCAGGACCTTAACGGGCCGTTCGATCGGAGGCCCAGATGACTGTAAGCAAGCCACGTAAGCCTGTGACTGTGCTCGAACTTCAGAAAATGAAGTTGGAGTCACGCAACATCACTATGCTCACCGCCTATGACGCCACCTTTGCCCGGCTTCTCGACTCCTCGGGAGTCGATGTGCTGTTGGTTGGTGATTCTCTGGGCATGGTCATTCAGGGCAAGCAGAACACCCTCAGTGTGACCGTTGATCAGATGGTCTATCAC
>CAZEIY010000531.1:0-3165 GCA_964512375.1 uncultured Rickettsiales bacterium
AAGGGACTCGCACTGACTTTGCTTCGGGGTTGCGCTCGCGCCTATGGCGCAAACGCGACCCTCGGCCAAGGCCTTGGGTAAAGAGTGCAATTTCAAGCCCTTGCGGGTTTCAGACCACCATTATGGCCCCGTCCATCATTCGGTGCTGACTGCCTAACGAACCCACATATATCCGGAGTGCCCCGCACTGGAGTATGTGTGCATTCCGCCAAAAAGCCCGCCAAAGAGGACTCTGTTGCCGGCCGATTGATACTGAGACGAGTACCACGGGCCAGGGCAGGTGCTGTTGTGGTTGTCAAAGACGGCATAATTGGTGGAATTACATCCAAAGCGATACCCGTCTCCACCTCCATCCTCTTCCCAAACATAGGGATACGAGTGTGAAGTCCAGATCAGTGGCGAAGATGGTCCGCCACGAGCGTTGAAGGAGAACTGACTCGGGGTGCTGTATTTGAAGAAGTTCCGAAAGCTGAATGCCGGGTTGCCCGGTCGAGCTTGAGAGGTGGCCACCTCAACTCGAAACACATTGTCGACAGCGATACTCTTGACCACAGAGTCGGACAACTTGCGCCCAGCTTGTACTGACTCAAAAGGGATTGGATATGCGGCGGATGATGTGTTTGTGTCGGTCGTACTGCCCCAGTGGTTCGAATTTGAGCCACTGATGCTCGCAACCAGTGTCCACCCACCACCGTCGGTCGTCATGTCGCAATAGGCCTCGAATGCGCCTGTGCCGTCTGGATCGATCCAGTAGGTGCCGTCGCCGGTGTTGGGATATCCCTGGTCTTTGATCGCTTTGCAGCTCGCTCCGGGGCAGCTGGCTTGTACTCCCAGCTGGCATCCGACGGTCACGGTTGCCGTGCCCGGCGTACTGCTTCGCGGCGTGGCGTCGTTGTCGGTGGCGGTGACCTCGCAGCTCCAGACGTCGTCTGTTGCGGTGTCGCTCGCCGGTACGATCGAGGTGTGACTGGCCGCTACGCCGGTGGCGACATGGCTGGTGAGGACGCCTGTTTCCAGCCAGGCAAACTCATAGGTCGTGAGGTCCCCGTCTGGATCTGTGGACTCTTCTCCGACCGGGATGGAGCACTGTAATGAATCGCTGCTCTCGGGCTGCAGTGGGTCGATTGCGACTCCCGGCGCCCCGGGAGCGCTGTTCAGGATCGTGACGGACCCTGAGGTGACCGGGCTTCCTTGGGCGCTGCCGTCGTCGGGCGTGATGGTGACGGTGACCGGGCTTCCCTTCACGAAGAAGCTGTCGTCGAGGGCCACGTCGTCGGGGCCGGTTGGCGAGCCCGCTACATTCCACTGGTACACATAGCCCTCGCTGTCGGCGGGATCGGGATCCGACCAGCCGGAAGGCACAGCGGTCAGATCTGTATTGCTATAGGCGGTCGCCGGGCTGATGCTGACCGACGTGACCGTCGGAGGCGTGTTCTGGACGATCACGGTATTGCTGGTGACCGGCGCGCCACTCTGCTCGCCGTCCCAGGGTGTCAGCTCCAGAGAGACCGTGTCGCCCGCATTGAAGGTGCTGCCGGAGATACTCGATGCGCTTGAGACAAATGCGCCACCCACATACCAGGCGTACTGGTAGCCCTCGGTATCACCGTCGTCGTCGCTCCAGCCGTTCGGCGTGACGGTGATGGTGTCCGCCTCCTTGGGAGCGCCGGGCAGGATCAGTGCAGAAGTGACAGTGGGTGCGGTGTTGGAGACGGTCACGGGGCCGGATGTGATCGGCGTGCCCGCCACTCCGCCGGAGTCCACGGGCGTGACCTCGCATTGCAGGACATTGTGCTTGTCGAAGGAGCTGCCACTTAGGGTCGCAGTGGTGGCCGAAGGCTGCGCATCGACCAGCCATTGGGTTGTGTAGCCGGGTGTCTGGTCGGTGGGGTCGGGATCGCTCCAGCCACTGGGCGTGCAGGTAAAGGTGGTGGTCTCGGTGCCGGCGCTGGGGTCGATCGCCACCGAGGTGATCGAGGGCGGAGTGTTCTGGATGGTCAGCGGTGCCGAGGTGACCTGGGTTCCCGTGGCGCTGCCGTCGTCGGGGGTGATGGTGACGGTGACCGCCTGCCCTTTCACGAACAGGCTGCTATCGAGGGTCGAAGTGTCGCCCCCGGCGGGCGTTCCGGCGACGCTCCACTGGTAGCTGTAGCCCGCGGTGTCGCCATCGGGGTCGTTCCATCCGGCGGGCACCGCCGTGAGGTTTGTGTCGGTGTAGGCGGTGGCTGGGCTGATGCTGACCGAGGAGACCGAGGGCGGACTGTTCTGTGCCGTCAGGGTATTGCTGGTGACGGTTGTGCCGGCCTGCTCACCGTCCCAGGAGGTCAGCACCACGTAGATGTCCTGGTCCCGGTTGAAGACGCCGCCGTCGATGCTTGAGGCGCTCGAGACCAGGGTGCCCGCCACATACCAGGCGTACTGGTAGCCCTCGGTATCGCCATCGTCATCGCTCCAACCGCTGGGGATGACGGTAATGGTGTCGGCTTCGGTGGGTGCGCCCGGTTGGATCGATGCTGCGGTCACCGAGGGTGGAGTATTGGCGACGGTGACGGTGCCCGAGCTGACCGGCGTGCCGGCACCCTCGGAGTCTATGGGCGTGGCCTCGCACTGCAGCACGTTGTGCTTGTCGAAGGCGGAGCCAGTGAGGGTCGCGCTGGTCGCAGAGGCGGTCGCGTCGACGGACCACTGGTAGGTATATCCCTCGCTGTCGGCGGGGTCGGGATCAGCCCATCCGTCAGGCGTGCAGGTAAAGGTGGTGGTCTCGGTGCCGGCACTGGGGTCGATGGCGACGGTCGAGACCGTGGGCAGGGTGTTGACCGCGGTCACGCGGTTGGACTCCTGGGCAGCGCCTGGGGCGAGGCCGTCGTCGGGGGTGACGACGACGTAGATCTCCTGTCCCTTGTCGAAGTGGTCGGAGCTGAGGGTCGCGCCGTCCTGGCCGGTGACCACGGCGCCGGCGACGTGCCACACGTAGCTGAGCGTGATTATGTCGCCGTCGGGCTCGGTCTCGGTGCTCGTACTCAAGGTGACGGTGTCCCCTTCGACCGGATCTGTGGGTGTGATGTCGGCCTGGGTGACGACAGGCAGGGTGTTGCCTACGGTGACGGTGGCGGTGGCGGCAGTGCCGTCCACAGCACCGTCGCTGGGTGTGACGCTGACGATCCA
>CAZEIY010000532.1:0-3162 GCA_964512375.1 uncultured Rickettsiales bacterium
CTCGATGCGGCAGAACCAGAACTCTTCTTCGTGGTCCTCGGGTTCGAAGACATGGCGGTAGGAGGGAATAAAGGACAAACTGAAGTTGCACCGAGCATCGGGTTGTCCCCCCAAGAGTCTGCCGTTGACGAGCCCGTTAGGTTTCTGACAGTGCACCCGTTGCCAGAGCCGCCGATGCCTGGCCGCGCTGTCCGCCTGTTCCGCCTGTTCCGCCTGTTCAGCCCTCCTGACCTGTGCCATTCGCTTCAGCTCCGGGTCCGCGCGGTAGATGTGCGTGTACTTCTTGCATGAGACCGGGCGATAGGACACCTCGACCTTGTTGTTGAGGTTCACGACGGTCGGCTTCAGCGTCTCGGCCTCCGCTTGCGGGACTTCATGGTGGATGGCCGTCTTGTACGTCTTCCATGGTCCACCACCATCGTTGGCCTCCCAGTCGAGCTTTGGCGTGCTCGGGCCGATCGCTGTGAAGTCGGGTGAATCGCACGGCTCGAGAGGCCACTCGAGGTGGAACGGGAAGCTCTCCCTGGAGAAATTGTAGTCGCCCACCACGGCACGGACGCTCTGGCCTGTGACGGTCCCGCGGGCAGTCTTCGCGAGCTTGCGTCGGGTCTTGTCATAGCGATGCTTGTCGAACTCATTCAAGTCGTCCTGCGGGTACTCGCCCGCCTTCAGAGCGGTCAAGTCCTCGCACAGGTTGCTATGAGACTGGGTAAAGGAGGAGGCGGGCGCATCGATCCTCGCGGCAAGATCCTGGAGTTGCTTTTCCAGGACGGCCTCCTCGCTCTTCACCATCCAGGACAGGCACTGTCTCCGGGCTTCCTGCCTCGCTTGTTGCTTAGCCTGCTGCCACGCGGCCAGTCGAGTTGCCTCTTCGGCCGCCTGCTGGGCCAGCTCGGTCGGTGACAACTGCCGCGTGGGTTCGGGTGGGGCTGCTTCCTGGACACCCGGCCCGCATCCCAACTGCAAGATGATGAGACCAGGCAACAGATAGTACTTGAGGAGGTCGAGACGCACGGTCCTAGTTGCCGGTTTCGATGTTCACTTCGCTATCCCTCGTCCCCGCATCGAAGGGCCGTAATGTCGGTAGTGCGGCGCCCGTTTCCGATGGTACCCATTTTGTCACCCGGTGAACCGGCGTATTAGTCCGATATGAGGCGATATGTTCACTTTGTTGAACTAGGCGTACTGAACTCAGTCAGCCCTTCCACAAGGTCTCGACCCACCAGGCCAGCTCACGTATCCCCGCGCCCTTCTGGTAGCGAGACCACAGTGAGCCCTGCTCGGCGGCCGGGGAGGTGGCTGTGCGGTAGACCTGGCCCGTGGCGACGTCGACGACGACATCTGGGCGCTCGAAGAACTTCTCGGACCCAATCCCCCAGAGTCGGCCAGCCGCCAGGGCCTGCTTCGGCCAGTCGTCCCGCGCCGCATCGCAGCGGGCCTGGATCTTCGGGAAGTCCGCCACCCACGGGCACACCGACGAGCCCGCCATCCCCGCGGAGTCGAACCAGCCCGAACGAAAGAACGGCGGCCTCGCTGCGAGTGCAAAGCGCTGAGCCAACTGTGCCAGGACGCTCACCGAGACGCTGGAGGGACTCGCCGGCGGGAGCTTCTTAGGCGGAGTCAGCCCCAACCGGGCCTCGAGGCGGGCTACAAAGGGCTCGACTCCCCGGGCTGCTAAGTACTCCGAGGGATAGCGCCACAGGTCGTTGTGCCACTCGTCATCCACATCCCGCGGAGGAACGGGCCGCCCGCGGGGATGCAAGAGCAGACTGCTTCCAGCCACGTTGAAGATGCAAAGGGCCGACTCCTCGATGGGTCCGGCCAGCGCCAGGCAATCGTAGGTGCCGCCGCCGGGATGGAGCTCCACCAGACGAAGCTTCCCATGGCCCTGATGACGACGCAGCAAGAGCGCAATCGTCTGCAGTACCATCGCCTGCTTCAGTGAGCGGGGGAGCTCTGGGAGGGGGGGGGCGTGGGCGCTCATGGTGTGGGTGTGCTCGGTGGCCGTCAGGCAACCAGCTCCAGGAGGTCGTGATGGATTCCCTCCCAAGGTTGGTCCAGGTTCAGAGAGCGAATCTTGAGGTGATGCCCGCCGAGAGTAAAGTCGAAGCTCAGAGCGCTCCCCGACTGAGCGTAGAGCAGCATCCCAGTCGTTGGCGCACCGGGTTCCAGGTGCTTCAGATAGTTGAGGACCTGGTAGAGGTGCTCGGAGCGGAGCTTGGGACGGTCTCCCTTGTAGGAAGGCGCGATCATGCGCGCGGTGCACTTTGCTTCGATCAAGATCCGTGAGTCAGACGACGTCAGCACCACATCGGACCTCATATTGGGAAGATAGTTTGCTGCGACCTGGTCTAGATCTTCTGCCTGCCACTCGATGTGAGGACTTCCGACGGTGTAACGGGTCTGCTCACGCCGTAGAAACTCACGCAGGAACGACTCGAAGATCGCGCCCATCTTCTGTGGGCTACACCGAATATCGAAGAGCCGCTCCGTCCCGTCCGCCTGCTTTGGCAGGGCCACCATGCGGACCAACGCGCAGATATTGAGCAGGAAGGCCGTAACGTCGTCGAGACGGCGACCCCGGCGACAGGCCGCGATATCGAGCTCTTTGAGTGGGACGTCGCTTACCTGGCCGAGGAACTGCACGTGGTTGCGCAAGGACGCTCGGCAGGTCTTGGGCACGTCCGGCTGAGCGGCGAGGAGTCTGGCTGCGGCCTTGAAGACCTGGTTGATCGAGTGGTCGAGCACCAGCTCGTTAATGGTACAGCTCAGCTTCCCCTGTTGGAGCAGCGCGCGGCTCACCGTGGGGCCCATGTTGATGCGACCGCGCGGGTAGCGGGTGTCCTCGACTCGGTCGAGATAGCGGCGCGGGAGTCCCCGCCTTCGCAGCCGCCCCAGGCCTTGAGTCAGCACCTGCGCATAGAGCGTGGTGGGGCTCGGCCCGACCAATCCCTCAACCGGAACCAGACCTCGAGCGCTCGGCACCTTAGAGGCGTAGCAGAGCAGGTAGTAGAGGTTCTCGATGGGAACCTGGACCGCTGGGCTGGCATCCTCGTCGGTAGGCGCTGTCAGCTCAGCCCACATGCATCAAGTCCTCGATCTCCTTGGAGTAAGGGAGTTCCTCACTCATCCAGAGACAATACAAACGTATCAGTCGCCTCA
>CAZEIY010000533.1:0-3157 GCA_964512375.1 uncultured Rickettsiales bacterium
CGCTCGCTCCAGAATCACCCTTTCGTCGGGGACGGTGCGATATCGCCAGTTCATCAGCCGTACCCGTATCACCAGCTGGCGCGGGCCGTCGCGAGGCTTGGACTGGCGGAGCCAGCGACGGGACCTCAGGCACCACCTCTGCTTCCGGCTCGATCTCGATCTCGATCTCTGGTTCAGGCTCGGGCGCAGGCGCAGGCGCAGGCGCAGGCGCAGGCGCAGGCTCGAGCTCGACCGCCACCTCTGCTTCGGGCCCAGAGTTCCCAGCACCACCCATCCTCAGCAAGAACACGACGGCCAGCGCAGCGAGCACAATGAACACGAAGAACACCATCAATACAAGAACGGGCACGAGTGGGGAGCTGCCCTTTCCGGTAGCTTTTCTACGGCGTGCTCCAGGGACAGGAGCACCTGTCCGGATCGGGTCCCTATTCAGCGGAGCAGGACTTCCCGGGCCGATCGAAGCTGGAGCCTGGGGAGGAAGCGGCGGCGACACGCCAGCTGCATGCTCACGATAGAACAGAGACGACATCCGATCAGTAGGCGCCTGTGCTTCCGGATCCGTGGTCTCTGAACCGCTCGTTGGCCCTGTCCCGTCATCAGTTGCCACATCGTCGGCATCCTCCTCAGCCGCCCAGGACGGTGTGGGAGTCGCCTCAGTGATTGTCGGTGGACGTCGATCCTCAACGGCCGGTGGCGCCCCCCCTCTGTCCAGGTCAGAAGCCCGTAGCAACGGAGGACCGGCGTGTCCCAGAGTGCCCTCAAGGTCAAGCTCTTCACTGACCTCTTCGGCACCCTCGAGGAGACCTCGAAGGTCCTCGACAACAGCATCAGCCTGGGCCGACCGTCCCATCGGGTCGAGAGCAACCATCCGCAAGACAATGTCCCCCAACCCTGGCGCGAGTTCATCCATGCGAGCCGCGAGACCACCATCCGCAAGAGCCCGCACTATGCTGGAGAGATACTGCGCCTTCTGGGCGCCAGTCGGCACACTGAAGGGCGAGGCACCAAGGGACGAGTAAGCGAGTACGACTCCCATCGAGAACACATCGCTACGCGAACTCAACACCTGACCAGCCAGCACCTCAGGGGACGCAAACCCAAGCGCAGAACTCGGCGTAGCTGAAGCAGCAACATAGGGGGAAACAAGGTCGGCGAGCCCGAAGCCCGAGACCTTGACCCGACCACTTGGCTCCACACTGATCCACTCCGGGCTCAGATGCCTGTGAAGCAAAGGACTGCTTCGACCGTTGTAAACGAGCGAGTGAGCATGCTGGAGAGCAAGTCCGACCTGAGCGGAAATCGCCACCGCAGACTGCAGGGGTAGAGCGCCAGACTCCAACACCAGCTGTGCAAGACTGGGGCCAGCGGGCCGCTCGCTGATTACAAAAACCACACCATCTTCGACGCCACAGGCAAAGGTCTGGCAGATAGCCGCGTGGCGTAGATTTCGCGCGCGCTGCAGGTCTCCCAGGAGTTCATTCAGAGGTGTGGGGGCGCCGCGCCGCACTGGTGGTCGCATGACGCGAACCATCACGTGAGCGGGCAGACCGCCCCGCGATGGGCTCTCTGCAAGGAACACACGCCCCCCAGATCCCTCGGACAGCAACTCCGTGAGTCGCAATTGACCGAAGGGCAGAGGGAGATCCGATGATGAAACAGAGTCCAGACCCATACGGCGGGGAGGATAGCAAAGTCACTGAAAGTGACCATCGAACTGGTGATTGGAGGAGGAACGCTCCGGGGACCGTACCCAGAACCCAGAACGAAATCAGCCGGTGACTCGAAAGTCACCGGCTGATTAAGTGAACGTTGGTGTCCTCGACTCCCTTCGCCGAAGCTCGGGGCCACGCAGGACGCCTCCTCACCCCCGAGGGGATGAGCGGGGACCACCACCAGGCCCCCGCCGGGACTCAGTGTTGCTCCACCTGTGACTTACCTCTCCAGAGTTTCTCGGGCCGAGGTCTTCAAGCGGCCGGTCCGAAGACCAGCGCCATCTCTCCTCGAGCCGGACCGTCGCCCGGCTGTCATGTCGCCCGCCACCGCGGTCACCCGCAGCAGCCACTCTCTCGGAGTCATTGGGTTCTTCAGGGTATACACACCGGACAGTAGCAGCCTATTGGTTTGCTACATCGGCTCCAACCTTACGCCTTACGACGCGGCTCTTGCCGTCTTCCCGTCTGGTGCTTTCTGCCGCCGTTGCCAGCGTCAGTAAACTCCCCTCGTGAACTTCACTTCTCCCTCAGAGCTCTAAGCTTCAAGCCCGTCTTGTTTTGATTCCGCGCCTCTCGAAGTGCACTTCCTCTCAAAGACTCTCTCATGAGGTCTCTCGCCCCTTCAGCGCATCAAGAGCAAAGCGTCCACTTACCGCAGGCTTAACCGCACCCGCTATGTTCCACCTTCGCCGTTTCTCACGGCCATGGCGGTTTACTCCGCTTTGCCCCGCCCCCGGATTATTGCACCGGGGTTCACTCGTGGGGTTCTTGCCCTCCAGGGTAACTCCCGAACTAAAGAGAGCGACTCCGTCTCCGAAATCACTGTCCCTCATGGTGTTGACTCGACAACAACTGCTTCGAACAGTGGCTTGCGCCGTGTTGTCTCGCTGCACCTCCAGGGATTTACTCCGCCAGTTCGACCGTAACCACCTACTTCAGGTTTCCCTTCCGTAGGGGTCCGACCCCCTCATGGGCATTCTCTTGTGGGACCTCTGCGCCGCCTCCGTCCCGAGAGGTAAACCCCTCGTTCTTCTAGGCGGCCGATTGGCCCCGTCACAGTCCTGATTTGAAAAGAGCACCAACGTTCGAGAAGGAGAGTATTCGCGACCTCTCAGTCTGGCAATACCCCATTTTGACGATAATTGAAGCGAGGCATATTCATCTGTAAAACCAGGCATTTGCAGAGGTTATTTGTTTGACTTTCCGTGCCGTCTTGATGGCCCCTCAGATCCCTCTCAGAGCTTCGGCAGGAGGGAGGCAGGATCTTACAGTCACTCTGGTGACGATTGCGTGTGGCAAGTTTCTCGGCACCCCGTGCAAAGAGCGGTCGGCCGTATTTTGGTTCAGTGCAGTGGGCTGTAATTACTGAGGAAGTTGGGATTGCTCCGAGAGGGTGACTCGCAGGGGCAAAATCGAACCACTCGCGTGGGCGCGGGATTTACTAA
>CAZEIY010000534.1:0-3138 GCA_964512375.1 uncultured Rickettsiales bacterium
GGCGGCGGCTACGGTAGATCCAGCGACAAGGCCAGCTACCAGCGGTCGCTTGTCCCAGAAGATCGTGACGGACGCCAGCCCTGCCCACAGCAGTGCGGTCATGGGCAGGTCGTAGTAATAGCGGAGGGTGAAGCCCTGGTACGAGCCCATGAGCAGGACTGCCGCCGCTGCAAGGCTGCCTGCTTGTCGATGGGCGCGCTGCGCTGGAGCCAGCTTCCCTGAGGCGACTCTTGCCAGCGTAGTGCTGAGCCAGCCGATCGAGAGCGCAAGCAGAGCAAGCCAGAGGAGGCCACTGAGTATCGCCACCTCTGCGCTGTGTCCGAAGACACTCCCAAGAAGGAGCGTGGTGATGTGCAGGAAGGGAGGGAACTCTCCATCGCTGAGCTGCAGGAACTCGATGAGCGAGACGTTTCCGTCGAGGAGATCCTGCCAGGCCTCAGCGACTCTCAGCCTTGCGAGGTGGTGCACGTAGACCAGGTCCCCGCCAGCGCTGCTCAGGGGATTGCCGCGCATGAAGCGACCCACAACAAAGCTCAGCGCTATGGCAGCCGCGACAAGGGGCAGACGGACAGGCCCGGGAACTCTCGCCTCAAGCCGCCGCAGGAGGGGACTACTCATGGGCCGCCTGATCCGGGTCTTCCTGGTATGCCCTCGGTGTCTATTCCTCCCACCCGGTTCTCCCACTGCGGGCAACGCTGTGAGCCTGCTGGACTCCAGATGGCGAGGTGACTGACTCCCTCGGTCTCTGCGCGGTCGATCACTGCACGGAGAGTCCAGCCCTCGCTGATGATGCCCGGAGCTCTGGCGGGAATATCGGGCTGGCCGAGGTTGTAGCTGGACAGAGCGACGACCTGGTCTTCTGCGATGAGGTCGTCGACTTCAACACTGTCGCCAGTGAATATGTCGCTAATGGAGTCGGAGAATCCCTGGATGCTCATGAAGGCACGATCTTCGCGCAGTCGGGCGAGTTCGTTGCGGTAGGCCCACCAAAGGCCCTCGCCCATCCCTGTCTCTGTCAACTGGTCCTCGACCAGTACCGCTCGCGCGTCGCAGAGAATCAATTGATCCCAGAGGCGTTCTCGTAAGTGCAGGTAGGTGGGCTGAGGCTGGTCGTAGCGCATCCATCCCCACTGAGCGTCGCTGGCAGACTGCAGGCCGAGGCCGTTTCGTTCCAGGTCTACCTCTTGCCAGATCCGATGAAATTCGCCCTCTCCCGCGACTTGTACGTCTCTTCCAACTCCAGGGTTGTCGTCATATTCGGTGTGGTGGAAGTCCCAGGCCACCCACAGAGCAGTGGCGATGTAGCTGATGCCGATGACCCCAGCAAGTGCCCGCGGAAGCCGCTGCAGTCCCAGCATGGCCAGCACGATGAGCACAGGAGCCGGCGTTAGCAGGAAGCGCTCATCGAGGGTGGGAATAACCAGAGTGAAGAGGATCAGGTAGCCCAGGACGGTAGCCGCCAGGAGAGGCCAGGCCTGCCGAGATCGAGAGATCCATGCCACGAGCAGTAGAGCCAGCAGCACTGCGAGTGGTGGAGAGAGGAAGCAGAAGACGCCACGAATTGAGTAGAACGCGAACGGCTCGGCGGAGAGATGGCGGCTGGGATCGAAGAGCGTTGGCAACCCACCGACAATGCCCATGACGGCGTCGAGGGCGGTGCCGCTGTTGATGAATTCGGAGCCCGGGTCGAGATCCGTCTGATAGGTCATGTGCATCATGCGATTCCATGACCGAGTGCTCAGCTTCCAATAGCCCGCAAGGAGGCCGAGGGTGGACAGGCTCAAGGAGAGTCCACAGATCAGGCGTCGCTTCCATTGTTGGATGGCGGGTAGCTCCGCAGGCTTGTGGCAGAGCATGATTCCGAGCAACACCGGCGGCGCCATGGGTAGCGCCGACCACTTCGCCAGCCCCGCCAGGAACAGAAAGAGGCCGGCGACGGCACCGGAAAGCACCGGGCGTCGGTCCTGGCCAGCGATGACTACGGCAATGCAGCACCAGGTAAGGGCGGTCATCGGCAGGTCGAAGTAGTAGTTGAGGGATGCTGCATGGAACGGGGGCAGCAGGACGGCGGTCACGAAGGCAGCAACTCCCAGTCGTTTCGAATCGGACAGGCTGATGGCGACGGACGCGGTCGCCAGGGCCAGGAGGAGTACCCAGACGAGGCCGAGTCTCGCTATGTCCGCTTCGCCATGGCCAATGACGAATCCAGCCGGTGCGCCTATCGCGTGGATGAGGGGAGGGAAGTCGTGGTCTCCCTGTACCAGCCAGTCCAGCAGTCCGCCCACTTTCACCTGGGGTAGATCGCGTGCCATGAGCACTCTGATGTAGTGGTGACTCCAGTCTGACCCGGTGCGGGCGTAGTGGAATAGCGCCCCGTCGTAGGGTCTGGTTCCGACGATCGCCAACAACATGGTGACGGGAACACTGGCGAGCAGCATGACGCTGCCAAGGCGAGGCGATGGCTGGGGAGATTTGACCACGGTCGGATTAAAGCACGTGACCCGAGGCGAGTCCTTTGTCGGTGTCACGCTGCGCTCTTCGCTGTCCATACGGGTAAGGTTTCACCGTGGGAGTTTCGAGCCAGCCCAGTCCCAGTCGTCGAAGTGCTGCTTTCGTGCTGGTAGCGTCGCTTGTCTGGCTTGCAGCTCTACGGTTCCATCTTGCCGCCGCATTTTTTGCAGACCTTCCCCCGGACGCGGTGAATGGACTCGAGCGCCTGGTCAGCATCGCGACCCTGTCTGACCTTCCCTGGCGAGGCAATCCGGTGGGCGCCGCCTTCTTCGGGGTTGCGGACGACTATCTGATGGCCCCCTTTGTGGCGCAGGCAGGAAGCCTGGAAGCTCTGCTCTCTCGGGCTGCGCTGTTTCACGCGCTGGTTGCCCCCATCGCTGCTCTCATTGGCCTGGCCTTCGGTCGCCCACTGCTTGGTCTCGCCTGGGGCTTGATGTTCGCCGCGTTTCCCGATCTGGCCGCCTTGAGCAGGGACTATCCGGTCAACTACCGAACGACCCACTGGGCGCTGCTTGCCTGGGTGGTCACCCTGCTCATGTCGCGAAGGGAGTTGGAGAGTAGCCAGCGAGCCCGACTCACCTGGACTCTACTTCTCGCCGGAGCGCTGATGATGGCATCCCATCCTCT
>CAZEIY010000535.1:0-3111 GCA_964512375.1 uncultured Rickettsiales bacterium
GACTGCGTCCCGTGCATCAGTTTTAGTTGCGGGGTGCCGAGGAGAGCCCGATGCGAAGTGACGTGACCCGCCCAGTCCGCCTGATCTTGCTAACCCTACTCATCCAACTCCTCGCAGGTTGTGCCTGCGGTGATTGTACGGATGACGATGGCGATGGCTTCACTACCTGCGATGGGGACTGTAATGACTCCAATCCGTCGGTTTATCCCGATGCCTTGGAGATCTGCAACGGTCTGGACGACGACTGCAGTGGTCTCGCAGATCAGAGCTTCGATCGAGACGCCGATGGTCACCTGGAGACGGCCAGCTGCCCAGGAGTCGTTGGGGCAGACGACTGTGATGACAATGACCCCCTGGTCAATGGTGGTGCCGCTGAGCTCTGCGACGACACGGACCACAACTGCGATGGCGACCCGCACGCCGGTGCGACCGGAGCGGCCGATTTCTGCCCGGATACTGATGAAGACGGCTATCCCAACGGTGCTGCCGTGTCGAACTGCGGTGGAGATGGTTGGGCCGACTGCGCCCTCGAGACCGACTGCGATGACGCGGCACCTGGCATCAATCCGGGCGTTACCGAGACCTGCGACGGTTCTGATGAGGATTGCGTTGACGGACCCGACAACGGTTTCGACGTCGACGGGGATGGCGTGACCTCTTGCGGTACCGACGGCTCCTCGCCAAGTTCTGATGACGACTGCGATGATAATGACGATCAGCGCAACCCGAACCTACCCGAGGTCTGTGACGGCCTGGACAATGACTGCGACGGTATCGTGGACAACGGCTTTGACGGCGACGCCGATGGGTACTTCGACGACAGTGATGCTGGTTGTGTAGCCACCTATGGAGATCAGGCAGACTGCAACGATGCCTCGAATGCGCAGAACCCTGGGCAGTCCGAGGCCTGCGACGGTATCGACAATGACTGCAATGATCTGATTGACGACAACACGTCGGCGCAGGACTGGTATCCCGACAGTGACAACGACACCTTTGGTGATGACAGTGCGTCTGCCACGAGTTCCTGTACGCCACCCGTGGGCCTTTTCGTTCTGGTCCAGGGTGACTGTGACGACGCTGATAACACGGTCTTTCCAGGAGCCACGGAAGTCTGTGATGGCGTGGACAACGATTGTGCCAACGGCATCGACAATGGTTTTGACGGAGATGTGGACTCGGCGTTCAACGCCTCGGATGCCGGCTGCCTCGCTACCTATGGAACTGCGGCGGACTGTGACGACGCTGATAACACGGTCTTTCCAGGAGCCACGGAAGTCTGTGATGGGCTCGACAATGACTGCGACACCGTGCTCGATCCGACTGAGACCGATGATGACGGCGACTTCTACGTGGAGTGTATTCCCTGGACTGGAGGGGTTTTCGGCGTTGTTGGCGGCGGTGATTGTGATGACACTGCACCGGTCTGCTCAGACACCGCGCAGCTGACAGAGACGGATTGCACGGCGGCAGCAGCTACGTGGAACCCAAATGGCGCAGTGGCCTTCCCCGGCAACAGTGAGGACTGCGATGGCATCGATAACGATTGCATCAATGGCATCGATGATGGTCAGCTAGACGCCGATGGCGATGGGGTAGCCGGCTGCGTCGATTGCGATGACACTGCACCGCTTTGCTCAGACATCACGCAGCTCACAGAGGCCGATTGCACCACTGCAGGTGCCGTATGGAACCTGAATGGCGCAGCGAATTTCCCGGGCAACATCGAGATCTGTGATGGTATCGACAACGACTGCATCACGACCCCGACTGAGACCACTGTCGACACCGATGGCGATGGAGTGGCTCCATGTGACGGTGACTGCAATGACTTAGACGCCTTGTTGAACACGGATGACCTCGATGGCGACGGTTATTCGACGTGCACGGGTGACTGCAACGAGGACTCGCCATTGGTGAATCCCGGTGAGCCTGAGTATTGCGACACGGTCGATAACGACTGTGATGGTGACGCTGATCCGGCCAATGCCGTGCTGGATGGGGATAGTGACGGTTTCGTGGGCACCGACTGCATCGATCCCGCAACGAGTGCGGCGGGTACCGACTGCGACGACTCAAATCCGGCCGTCTTCCCGGTCCTTGAGTACACCTCAGGCATGCAGCGCCAGTGTCGGCCCGCCGTCTATCCTGGATTCTCGCATCAGTGGCACAAGTTCGAGGCTTCTCTCCCAGCCTATTTCTTCGATGACTCGACTCAGGTTCATTACCTCTACTTCCGTGGCCGTCGGGTACCGGCCGAAAGAGCATTCGGCGTCGTCTCGTCTACGGATGGTATCAATTGGAGTATTCCCTCATCTGAGCCTCTATTTGAAAGAAGCGGGTCGGGCTGGGACGACAATAAGATTGCCGCCCCCTCTGTGATTTTTGTGCCATCGCTAATTGGTGGTGTTATTCCTGTGCGTCCCTACTTGATGGCGTACACAGCGGACTTAACGACTGGTGCGGGTACTGACATCGGCCTGGCGACAGCTACCAGTCCCGAGGGTCCTTTCGAACGTCTGGGCCTTGATGGCACAACTCCCCTGGTGGCCCCGGTGCTTGAGCATGGTACGGGTGCGAATGACCTGGATAACTACAAGGCGCATCACCCGTTCTTGTATCGTGACCCGGCCAGTGGAGTTCTGTTCATGTGGTACACGGGTCGAACCAGCAGTAACGTCTACAGTGTCCTCTATGCCACCTCGGTGGATGGTGTTACCTGGCAGAAGTTTGATACCATCGCACCTGGCACCCCCGATCCTCTTCTCTCCCAGGGGCCCGGCACCGAATGGGACAGCGTGAAGGTTCAGTTCCCAACCGTTCATCGTAATGCCGACCCCACTTCAACCCAGACCTTCGAGGTCTGGTACGCCGGTTACAATGGAGTGACCCAAGGTGGCGTAGCGCGTGGTCAGAACAGCGTTGCGTGGGTGAAGCACCCTCTCAATCCTTGTATTCCTTCTTATAGCGAGGCTACGAGGCTCGATGGCAAGTCGATCGCCAAGCTTGACCGGCGGTTTGAGCCGGACTCCAACCCGACTGTGGCGGCTCAAGGTGGCGGCGTCTACCATCTTTATTATCACGCTAAGGTCGCCGCTGACGGTGACATTT
>CAZEIY010000536.1:0-3105 GCA_964512375.1 uncultured Rickettsiales bacterium
CGCCTGCACCGAACATGGTCACCAGACCGGCGACCGTAGGAGCGTGTCACGTAGCGGCGCATTGGTGGCAGTTGTTGGTGCCAAACGCGGCGCGAGAGAGCTTTTGGACCAGGTAGTTCTCTTCGCCTGTGCAGCGAGAGGACGAGATGAAGCCAAGCTTGTCGGCTCCGTGGCGCTCCTTGATGCCCAGCAGACCGCGGGCGGCAACATCGATGGCATGTTCCCAGCTGACAGGATGTAGCTGATCGTCGTCTCCTCGAACCAGCGGCTGAGTCAGGCGGTCCTCGTGGTGAATGAATTCGGTGGCGAAGCGCCCCTTTATGCACAGGTTGCCGTCATTGACGGTGGTACCCGGCTCGGGGCTGGTGGCTCGTACAATGTGTTCGTCTTTGACGTGCAGGTCCAGCTGGCAGCCGACACCGCAGAAGTTACAGGTGGTCCGAACCACCTCTTCCTCGCGCCAGTCACTGCCAAGCGCTGCTTTCTCAGTCATCGCGCCGGTGGGGCAGACAGCGATGCAACCACCACAGAGCTCACATGAGGTGTCTATCAGGCTCCGATTGTCGGCAGTGGCGATGGTGGTGCCCGCTCCGCGTCCAGCCAGCGTGATCGCGCTCACGGCTTCGACCTCATCGCAGTAGCGCACACACAGAGTGCACAGGATGCAGGCCTCGGGATCAAAGTGCACATAGGGGTTGTCGTCGACGCGGTAGAGGCGAGGAGCGTCGATGGCAGGCAGCTTGGGGCCGGTGCCGTGCGTGAGCACATGCTCACGCAGCTTGTTGCCCGTGCCACGCTCACGGGGCAGACCTTCCTCGTCGAGCTCATGGTCTGCCAGGTACATGGACAGGAGTACCGCGCGGTGGTGCTTCACCTGGTCGCTCTCGGTGTGGACGACCTGACCGTCTTGAGCTGGGAGCGCACACGATGGCTGTAGACGTCGCTGCCCCTCTACTTCGACCAGGCACATGCGGCAGCTACCCATAGGATCGACGCGGTCCTCCTGACACAGGGTCGGCACGTCCAGGCCCTCACGTCTACACACATCCAGCAGTGTCTCACCCGTCTGGGCCTCGACTACCTGTCCGTTGAGCGTGAGCTTCATTTCTTGTCCAGGTCCTCGGGAAAGTGCTGCATCGCGCTAAGCAGAGGTAGGCTCGCAACCATTCCCAGTCCACAGATGGAACCTGCATCCATCTCCCAGTGTAGCTCCTCGACGTGCTCGAGATGTGCAGGGTCTCGAGTCTCAATAAAGCGGTCCAGAGCTCGGCGCTGGAGTCGGCAGCCGATGCGGCAGGGAGCGCATTGGCCGCAGCTCTCGTCCTCGAAGAAGATCTGCTGCCAGCGAGCGGCCTCGAGCAGGTCAACGCTGTCATTGAGTACCACCACCCCTGCGCTGCCCAGCATGCTCCCTGCCTCCTGCAAGGCGCTGAAGTCCAGTGGAGTGTCCCGAAAGCCCATGGGAAGGAAGCCGCTTGACGCCCCGCCGGGGCTGAAGGCACGAGCATTGCCAACGTATCCACCGGCGGCTTCGACGAGCTCGTCGAGGCAGACACCAAGGGGGAGCTCGTAGACGCCAGGGTTCTCTACGTGGCCGCTGACGCAGTACAGCTTGGAGCCCGGCTCGGTGCGACCGAGGTCATGGAAGCGTTGGCCACCTCGCAGCACGATGTCAGGTACGCAGGCCAGGGTCTCGACGTTGTTCATCAAGGTGGGCTTCTGCCAGAGGCCCTTCTGGGTAGGGTAGGGGGGCTTGAGCCTGGGCATTCCGCGCCGTCCCTCGATGGCCTCGATGAGAGCAGTCTCTTCGCCGCAGATGTAGGCGCCGTGACCCATGACCAGGTGCACCTCGAGGTCGCCGAGATGCGCCCTGGCTTCGGTGAGCGCCTGCTCGAGAGCGCGCTTCGGGCCGGGGAACTCACCACGAAGGTAGATGTAGGCACTCTTTGCGCCGGCATACCAGGCGGCAATGGCGAGCCCTTCGATGAGAAGGTGGGGCCGGCGTAGCATGACCTCGCGGTCTTTGAAGGTGCCGGGCTCTCCCTCGTCGGCGTTGACGACGACGTAGTGGGTCGGATCGGTCTCACCGCGCACCGCGCTCCACTTGATGTGTGCCGGAAAGCCCGCACCACCCCGACCCTGCAGACCCGATGTCTCGAGTTCCTCGAGGACTCGAGCCGGCCCCAGTTCTTTCGCGCGGGCGAGGGCTGCGTATGAGCTGTCATCCTCACCGCCGAGGTTCATCGGTAGGACGGGGTCGGATGGGGTGACCCGGCCTCGTCTCGCAACGTGCTCCAACTCCATCTCACTGTCGATGGAGACGGGGGCACGGTCACACTGGGCGAGGCAGCTGACCTCTTTGAAGGGCACACCCTCACTTCGTAGTCTCTGCGCCAGGGCATCTGAGCCCTCAATCTTGCAGCTCAGACCCTGGCAGACCCGTGCAACTCCGGGGTCGCGAAGCAGCGTGTAGAAGGTAGCGACGCCATAGACATCGGCTTCGGGCACACCCGTCTGCTCGCTTACTCTGCCGCTGGCACCAGCGGCAAGTCCTCCGTGTTCCTCGAGAATCTCGAGGACGCGGTGGCGACGCGCATCCTTCTTCTCCATCGATGCCGCTCCCTGCTGCTCAATTATCGATGAGTATCATGTCATCGATGTAGGCGCCCGTGGACTCGGGCGCATTGTTTGATTGAAACATGATGCGCGCTGCTCGTTGCTGTGTGTCTCGTGGAAATGCTGGAAAGTGCGTGCTTCGGGTCCTGCTTGGACTATCACCTCACAGGCCTTGGGGTTGCCAGGATGTCCGGCTGCTAGGATTCGCTCATGGTTGGATGGTTTCAGCTTCTAGCTGCTGCTTGCTTTGTCCTGGTTGCAGCCTTGCAATACAACGACCCCGATCCCTACGTGTGGATTGCGATCTATGGGGCCGCCGCCCTGGTCAGTTGGCTGCAGCGTCGCCGGCCAGCGCGGTCCATCCCCGCCTTGTTGGTGGGGAGCGTTGCTGTGGTCTGGGCGCTTTGCCTCTTCCCCGAAGCGCAGGGCGTTGGGTTGCTCGACCTGCCGCGACCGATGCATACGAAGGGCGGAGCTGTCGAAGCCGCT
>CAZEIY010000537.1:0-3102 GCA_964512375.1 uncultured Rickettsiales bacterium
GAAGCTCGCCCCTGAACTTCCGTCCGTAGACACGGCAATGTGCTGCCAGCCGCTCGGCAGGCTCGAGAAGTTCACCGTGAGGAGCTCCATCACGTTCTTGGTATTGGTGCCGTTGCAGCCTGGATAGGTGGTTGCGTTCAATCTGCCGTCCGGATTGAAGCTGAGCACCTGGCAATTGCTGTGGAAGATGTAGCCGCCGGTGCTCCAGTCGAAGTCCATCCAGGCCTCGAAGGTCCAGGCGCTGCCGTTGCTGAGATCGGGTACGTCGATCCAGTCGCTGGTGCCATTGAGCGAGATGCTGGTGCAAGGCACCGCATCGGTGCCGTCGCAGTCCTGATCGATACCATCTCCGACGATTTCAGGGGCACCCGGGTAGATGGATGCATCCCCGTCATTGCAGTCCACCGCAGTCACGGAGTTATCGCCATCCCCGTCGCCATCAGGGCAGGTGGATCCGATCCCGATGGTGCCCAGGGTCGTGCCACTCCAGCCATTGCCCGAGTCATCGGCGAGCGTGTCGCCCGTATAGGCATCAAATGTCCACAGGCCTACGGTGTCGGTGTCGCTTCCGAGAGCTATATCGGGCGTGAAGGTGTCGTCGTAGCGCAGGCCATGCGAGATGCGCACGTCAGCAATACTGCCTGCCCAGGAACAGTTGTCGGCCTCAGTCACGCAGGGGTAGCTCACACCATGCTCGAGTTGCATGCCACCGATCGTGAGGCGCTCAGCGCCCTCGATACCTGGCACCGTGCTGCCCGTGCCGGACGCCACTTCAGTGCCGTCGAGGAACAGCTTCATGGATGAGCCGCTCGTATCACCGCTGTAGGTGCCAGCGACGTGCATCCACTGGTTCTCGGGCACTGTCAGTCCAGTAGTCGAGGCGCAGGTGGTTGGTTGGTCCTTGCGGTAGCAGAACGAGAGGTTGTTACCTCCGTTGACACTGAGGGTGTAGCCGCCCACATCGGCCGTTGAGGTGCCGGTCAAGCCCCAGGTTGAGAGGATGGTTCGCGACTGGCCCTGGTGGCCCGTGTAGTAGACCCAGGCCTCGACCGTGAAGTCGTTACCGGGCAGGGTGAGGCTGCTGTCGGTGCCCAGGTCTATGTAGGTATCTGCACCAAAGCCGGTCACTGAACGGCAGGTGCCGTTGAACGCAGAAGAGAGAGTCACCTGGTCGCTGCTTGGTGCTCCCTCCTCTTCGCTGTCCCACGCCCTCACCTCACAGGTCCAGGTCTCGCCGGCCAGGGTTGCCGAGGAGTCCACCGTGGCGGTACCGGATTCAGGTAGCCCGCTCTCGTCCCATACGCTCTGGGCTGTGCTGCCTTGCGTCCAATTGAAGTTGTAGGTGAGGGTGGGGTCAACCCCGTCGTCGACATCGGGATCGAAGGCTGGCGTCGTAATAGAGCAGACCAGGGGGTCATCAGGGGTGGGCTGCGCTGGCGAAATGGCGATGGTGGGCGCGCTGGGTCCCTGGTTGCCAATGACCAGCGCCGCGCTGCTCACTGCTGTGCCGAGGTCCTCTCCGTCGGTTGGCACGACCTCGACCAGCACCTCGTCATTCTTAACGAAGCTACTACTGCCCAGGGTCGTACCCTGGCCTGAGTCGGTCGTTGTGTTCACCCACCACTGGTAGGTGTAGCCAGGGCTGTCTGCTGGATCGGGATCAAGCCAGCCGGCGACCTGGGGGGTGAGGGTGGACAAGGTGGTTGCAGGGTCCGGGGCCAACGTGACCGTAGAGATCTGAGGCGGCGTATTCACCGCTGTCACCGTGTTGCTGACTACGGCCACACCCAGGTCGATGCCGTCGAAGGGGTAGACCTCCACGTAGATGCCCTGGCCTTTGTCGAAGGCCGCGCCGTCGATGGTCGGCCCCCCGTTGCCCGCTACGAGCTGGCCGTCCACATGCCAGGAGTACTGGTAGTTCTCGACGTCCCCGGTGTCTGCATCTGACCAGCCCGTGACCGTGACGGTCACCGTGTCAGTCTCTGCAGGAGCAGCAGGAGAGAGCACTGCGCTGGTGGCGATCGGTGGGCTGTTACCTACGGTTACAGGCAGGCTGGTGAGGGTGGTACCGGCAGCCTCACCGTCGTTGGGGGTGGCCTGGCACACCAGACCCTGGTCGCGGTTGAATAAGGTGCCGTCGATGGTGGAGGTGGTCGCTGCTACCTGTCCATCGACGGTCCAGTTGTAGTCGTAGGCCTCAGCGTCGGCAGGATCAGGGTCCGTCCAGCCGGTCACCTGGCAAGTAAACACGGTGGTCTCATCGCCCGATGCCGGATCGACGGCCACTGAACTAGCGCTCGGCACGGTGTTGCTGGCGAACACATGGTTGCTCTCGACTACTGCACCATCTTCGGTGCCGTCATTGGGGGTGATTACCACCCAGATTTCGTCTCCTTTATCGAAGTAGCTCGAGTCAATTTCCCCAAGCCAGGGCTCCGCGTTGACCTGGACAGCGTTTACCATCCAGGCGTTGCTCAACCCGACGTCGTCCCCATCGGCATCGGCGACCAGCACCACGGCTGTCAGGAGGTCTCCTTCAGTAGGCCCCGGGTCGAGAGTCAGCAGCAGCGATGCTCCGGGAGCTGTGTTGAGGATTGTCCTGGACGCCGAGACGGGTGTACCGGCCTGGCCTTGTGCGTCGTAGGGGAGCACCTCCACAGCCCATAGCTGGTCCTTGCTGGTCTGACCGGCCGAGATCGTCGTAAAACCGGCGTACTCGGGGTGAGCAACACCATCTACTGACCAGGAGATGTCATAGACAACGGCATCGGTGGTGATTTGAAGTACCAGAGTATCGGCGGTGCGGGCGTCCTCTGGGATGATTTGCAGCTCGAGCGGCCTACCGAAGCCATCACAGTCCTCGTCAGGCGAGGAGTTGGGGTTCTCTTCGGCCCCTGGGTTGATGCCCGCGTCGTTGTCGTTGCAGTCCTCAAGGTCCGCGGGTACGCCATTTCCGGGGGCCGGGTAGCCATCGCCGTCGGAGTCGACGCCGTCGTTGCCGTCACAGTTCTGGTCGATGTCGTCACCGTAGAGATCATTGGCGCCGGGGTAGATGGTCGCATCTTGTGTGCCACAGTCGGTCTCGTTGGGCTCGCCGTCGTT
>CAZEIY010000538.1:0-3100 GCA_964512375.1 uncultured Rickettsiales bacterium
CTCACGCAGCAAGGGGCCGAGCTCGGTCCGAATGAGCCGCTGCCAGGCCTTCTTGCCGGGCTTGATGGCGCAGAAGTAGCTGTGGCCGATGCAGAACCCCTCGCCGAGGTTGGGATCCGCCTTGATGCGACTGTTCAGGGTGGTGAAGACCCCGACGATGCCCTCCACAGCTTCGCCGCTGAATCCCGCTGTAGTTAGGTGCTCATGGAAGCTCTCGTGAGCGAGCGCTGGGGGCACGTGCTGGAAGGCAAAGCGCCGACGCAGTGCGTAGTCCACCAGGGCCAAGGAGCGGTCTGCGGTGTTCATGGTGCCGATAATGTGGACGTTCTCGGGCACCCAGAAGTCGCGCTCGCCCTCTTCGGCGTAAGCCAAGCGAGTGGCCCACTCTTCGCTCCGCTTGTCAGGCTCGATGAGCAGCATCAGCTCGCCAAGTATCCGGCTCAGGTTGCCGCGATTGATCTCATCGATGAGCAGCACATGGGGCAGCTCGGGGGACTGAGCCGCCTGGCTGCAGAACTGCACGAAGGGACCGTTGCGACGGTGGAAGCCCCCCTCGGTGGGCCGGAAGCCCTGCACGAAGTCCTCATAGGACATGGCCTGGTGAAACTGCACCCGGCAGATGTTGGTGTTGGACCTCTGCTCGGCCAGCACCCAGGCGAGGCGAGAGGCCAGGAAGGTCTTGCCCGTCCCAGGCGGGCCCGTGAGGATTAGATTCTTCTTGGTCGCTAGCAGCTCGACCATGTCGTCGAGCATGGACTCGTCGATGAACAGCTCGCTGAGCGCGTCGCTGCGGGTGTAAGGCTGTAGCTCGGGGTCATCGTCGACCTGACGTTCGTCCTGAAGCCCCTCGGCGGCGAGCAGCTCATCAACTGAGGTACCCATCGCACGCAAGAGTGACTCGGCGAAAGGCCCATAGGCCTCGATGTCGGTCAGGGTCTTGAGAGCCAGCGGAGCATCGACCGACCACTCGCCATCCAGTGCCCAGCGCACCTTGACCCGGTGACAGAAGTCCGGGAACCCGAGGTCATGGTGGTAGTCGCCGCTGACGACCCCCGCCCCGATAAGGGTCTTGCGCCCCTTCTTGGCCACGACGATGTCGCCTGGCCGTACGGCAAAGCGCATGTCGCGCATTGCCTTCATGTCGTTGTATGGGGTGCTACCACAGTCGGAATAGAGCTCTTTGACTCTGGAGTTAATCTCTTCGGGACTGCTGTACTGACGAAGATCTTGGAGCTTCGACCAGCCCAGCGCCATGACCCCGGCCTCGCGCTGGTTGTCCCAGTCCTTTGCGTTACGTCCGGGAGAGAGGAGCCAGATCTTGGGGCCAACAGAAGCCCCTTTCAAACCACCTTTCGAATGATTCTTTGGCTTCTTGGGCTGATCCCAAAGGGGACGAACATCATGCCACCAGAAGGGGTTCCACAACTCCTCCCCTTCGGCCGGAGTGAAGTTCTGGATCACGTGTGTGCGCGCAGCGCTGAGAAGCCGATCTACGTCGTCCTCATCCGCCGGGCAATGCGCTCTAAAGCAGTCAATAATTCGCCGTTTGTATGTCCTCGACCAGATATTCTCAAAGGTCGCCGGGTGGAGCAGATGAAGCAGGGCATTGCGTTGAACGTAAGCCGAATCAATGGGCACACTCATCAACATCGACTTGAAGGCCCAGGGATCCGCCAACCATGCCTTCTGCTCTTCAACAGTCGCGCGCTTCCAGAGCGCGATGAAATCAATGACGAACCAAATTTGATGGGGCCGCAAAGTGTGGAAAGCAACACCCGCACTCGCCATTCCGTGATCTAGAGCACTAGCAAGCTCGATGGGAAGTTCGATTGGGTGCTGAGCCCATCCCAGAACCCTGCGAATATGTTCGCGCTTCTTCTTGCCTGAGACGTCGTGAGCACAGCTGAAGTGGAGCCAGAAAACTTCGGCCATAAGCTGCATGACCTGGTCCGTCGCACCGCTCATCTGCTTGTTTAGCTTCTCAACAAAAGAGTCCTTCGACTCATCGGGAGATTGATTGAATCGCCGGTAGAGGTCCTCGATGTTAGAGAGGGTCCAAATGGACTCGCCTGGAGTGAAGAGCGAGTCGTCCTGGCTCAAGCAACGGTCGCGGAAGGCGTCGAGGCCCGTGTAGACGAGCTCGTAGTCGGGTTCTTGTCTCTTGGGCATGAGGCTCCCCCTGCGTTAAGGAGGAAGCATAGCAACCGGGCGTCCTTCAGAGCCTGGTGAGTATCCGCCAATCTGCGGTCTCAGTTCAGCGCGTGGCAGTGACCGGGAAGCTATGGTTTGTGCAGTCGCCATAGGAGCCGGTGAAAATCCTCGCCCCGTTTTTTCACCTGATTGCTGCCTTCCTGGTCGTGTCGGGCAGTCGATACGCCAACGGTTCTGCCAGCTCACCGCCTGCGACGAGGACGGCAGGCCCAGGCTACAAACAGGGGCGAAACAGTCCACTCAGTCGGTGGGCGGAGCCCCTAGCCTGTTCGGCGAATAACATTAGTTATTTCAAGTGGTTATGGATAGCGCCTGCCGTCGTTTTTTGTCGATATCCAGGCCAAAATCAACTATAATTATTGAGTGAGGAAGGGGTCTCTTCGTCCCTTCAAAACAAAGCGCCTGGAAGGACCGAGTAAACCCTCTAAGAGCCCCTGATTGGGTACACGACTACCTCGGCCTCACGGCGCTCGCAGCTGCAGTTACTTCGCTCTGGTTGCCTTTCGAAAATCAGCGGTCCTTACCGGCTTGTCAGCTGGCGTGTGTGCGCCCTCTGTGAGCTTGGGCAGGTCCTTCTTGTCCTACAGCCCACGCCTCTTTGGTGTGGTGTGACGCCACCGTCTTGCAAGGAGCCCTATGCCTGGCCTTCTCCCTCTTGGCCCACAGCTGCCATCGATGAGAGCGATGTCCAGAACAGACGCGCGACTCATGGGGATACACGCGCGCACGCACGTGAGACGTGCACATGTGTGGGGGAGCGCATGTGCGCGTAAATGCCTGGAATTATTTGCCTTTTCTGCGGTGAAAATAACTTTTCTTTCTTCTACTACTTAAGACACATCGACCCCACACACCTCGGAGACGCCATGACGGACAACAGCGTTACACC
>CAZEIY010000539.1:0-3095 GCA_964512375.1 uncultured Rickettsiales bacterium
GCATGTTTGATTCGGGCTTCTGCGACCGCAAGGCGCAGAAGGACCCCTCGGAGTGGACGATGTTCGCCGAGGCCGCCATCGACGAACTCAAGGTTATTTAACCTCGTCCTCGACAACCTCGCGGTTGTCGTCTGGTGCTCGGTGGCCTTGATCTACTTCGGCTTGGCGTTCCACACGCGCGTAGCGAGGAAGAGGCCGATAAGGGCGACCGGGATCATCGACACGGGCCACCAGATCCATTCATCCGGGTTGCCGGAGACCAGTGGATTACTGTCGTCTGGCAGGATGAACATGTAGACCAGGGCCATGACGCCCGTCCCTGCGTAGACGAAGCCGTCGATGATGCCCACGGCTGTGCCGACGTTCTGTTTGCCGCCAAAGTCCATGCTGGCGGTGCCTGAGAGCATACCGTGGACTCCGATGACCGCCATGCTCATCAGGATTACGAGGATCCCCACATAGGGCGTCTGGTAGGCGAAGACGAGGGTCACGCCCCCCAGTAGCATGACGCCGTATAGGATGGCTGCTACCGGACCGCGGCGCGACTGGAAGACCCGATCACTGAGGATACCGGCGAACACGCCGCCCATAATTCCAGCGCAGCACAGGAGCATTCCCCAGTTCTCGTAGACGAAGTCTCCCTTGAGATGCAGTACGGCGTCGGTCTGCTTTGCGAAGGTTCGATACCACTGCATGATCGCCTGGCGCAGGAATCCCGAACAGAACTCGATGCAGGCGATGGTGATGATGATCGGGTTTCTGAGCATCAGGCCGAAGACCTGGCGCGCACCGAGCCTCTCGCCCGACTTCTCCAGGCTTCCTGAGGCATCGCCCAGATCGAAGTCGAGAAAGCCGGCCTCGCCGGGGGTATTGCGGACGATGAACAGGTCGAGTACCCAGAAAACCACGAGCAGAACAGTTGGAATAAGAAAGACCATCTGGATGTCGAATGACTCGATGATCATGTAGCCGACGTCGAAGGCGAAGTAGATACCGAGGCTGATGAGTATCCCGAAGATGGCCCCAAAGACGCCGCGTTCACGAATGTGGAACCAGGGAGCGTTCACCTTCACGATGGCGACCGCACCAAAGCTCTGGAAGTACATGTTGATGCCGTAGAGCCCGGCCATGAGGTAGCGGAAGTCGTCCCGTGCCCACTGCGCGTCGACTCCTCCTTCGAGAGCAAACCAGGTCAGTAAACCCATGAGGAGGTTGGCGATTGATGCTCCGCCAGCCCCCATGAGGATGCCGAACTTGCCACCGAGTCGATCGGTCAGGGGGCCGTTGATTATGAAGGAGCAACCGTAGATCCAGGTGCCCACCATGAAGATGAAGGCGAAGTCCTGATTGGTCATCAGCGGGGTACATATCGACTCGGCGAGCGTGGTCCCCTCAGCCATGCACCTGGCGATGAGATCTTTAGTGAGATCCGCGCCCTCCTGGTTCTTGTCACCGAAGGCGTGTTGGCTGACCTTGATGTTGTAGCGCCCCATATAGAGGAAGGCGTAGGTCAGTCCGAGAGGAAGCCAGTTGAAGACTCGGCGCTTGCGGTAAGAGGAGCTGTGGTTGACGCCCTCGACCTGCGGGAGGCGACCCAGGACGACGCCCACGACGATGAGCAGGATCAGGATCGGGGCGAACTTCTCAAGGAAGGACTTCTTGGGTTTCTTAGCCTTCTTTACTGGAGCAGCAGCAGCGTCCTGGTTTCCGCCTGAGGAGGCTGCATCGCTTGCAGGGGTGACGTCTCCAGTGATGGGCGCGGAGTCCAATGGAGCAGCACTCTCTACCGAGTGATTGTCTCCTGCTGAGTCGTCGTCGCCGGCTGAATCACCGATAGATTGAGCCGATTCCTTCGAGGAGTCATCGCCATCGACGATGATCGCTCCTGTCTCTGGCTGGCTGTCGCCAACGGACTCTTGAGCGATTGAAACACTCGAGAGCACCAGGAAACAGAAAATGGTGGCAAGGGCGATCGGCAGGCGACGAAGGCGTGCTTTGGATGACATGACCTCTCCTTTCAGAAGCGCCGCGTACCATACAAGCGCGCTCCTCCGCAGTCCAAGAAAAGCCGGAATGCGTTGCAGCCAGGCGATTGGCCGTGCTACTTCCATTCACCTATGGGACACCCAAAGCTCGCCGAAGTACTCGACCTCATTGAAGCCGCAGTCTTGGACGGTGATCTACCGGTGGTGGTTTTCGATCTGGACTCCACCTTGTTCTCCACCGAGCCCCGTAACCTGCGAATTATCAGAGAATTCGTCGAGGAGCATGGCGCTGAGTTCCCTGGTCTGGGGGATCTGGTGGCTGCTCTGAAACTAAGCGATATGGGCTGGGGTGTCACCGAGCCCTTTCTTGACCGCGACTTCAACCCGCCGGGCTTCAAGAAGGCGCTCAGTCGCTTCTGGGGCAAGCGCTTCTTCACCAGCGAGTATGTGATCTCAGACCACCCGACCCCGGGCTCGGTTGAGTTCGCATGCCAGTGTCACGAGCGCGGTGCGATGCTCTATTACCTGACCGGTCGCCACGTCAGTGATATGGGTGCAGGTACCGTCAAGGCACTTACCGAGCATGGATATCCCTTGTGGAGGGGGCGTTGCACCCTGCACCTGAAGCCCAGCTTCGAGATGTCGGACAAGCCCTTCAAGGATGACGCGATCCGAGATATCCGGTCCAACCTCGGACGCGTGGTGGCTACTTTCGAGAATGAGCCGGGTAACGCCAACCTCTTCTACGATGCCTTCCCCGATGCGCTGCACTTTCTGCTCGACACGATCCATTCGACCGAGGCCGAGGCGCCCTACGAGCAGCTGTTGGTTGGTGAGGACTTCCTACTCTCCTGAGTCAGTAGCTGGCCCTTGGTCGGGCGTGTCTCCCTGAGCCTCCTCGGAACTCTTCGGCTCCCCATCGTTCGCCTCTTCCCCGGCAGGCTCCTGGCCAGGCGTTTCGTCGCCGCCGACCGCGGGCATCCCTGCACCTGGAATAACCAGTCCCAGTCCCCAGGTGAACTCCTGGCTTCGCCTCTTCAGGTGCTTCCAGGTCTCCGCGCCCGCAGGATCGGGCGCCCGACCTACAGGGCCATCAATGACGATGGGTAG
>CAZEIY010000540.1:0-3080 GCA_964512375.1 uncultured Rickettsiales bacterium
ACCAGTCCACGGACTCGACGACGTGAGCCCATGTCATTTTGCCGCTCCTCTGGTCCCTCAGGTTCTCGAGGTGATAGGCGAGTTCCTGGTCCTTGCTGACCCATCCGCGGGGCTTGCCGAAGCGATAGGCGTGCACCCGGAATCCAGTCTGGTCCGGAGAGTTGATGTGTGTCATCAGGAGGTCCCGCAGGCCATCGACAAAGAGTTCCTCGATGATCGGCAGCACCTGCTTGCTCAGCCGCCCGTACACGTCGCGCAGGATGATGGGCTCGGGGAGTTCGTCAGGAACCAACTCCGCTGCCTTTCCTGAGGCGATGGCTGCATTCCACCAGTCGACGAGTTCGTCGTCCTGCCAGCCATCAGTGTGGACCCGGGTCAACAACTCGATGGTGTAGAAGCGGCCCTCATCGAGCAGGTCCACTTTGCCAGCTGCCTTGAGTACGCCCAGAGCGTTGCGACGCTTGCTCGTGTTCTTCGGACCGGGTGCGTAGAGGTTCTCAAGGACCATTGTACGGACATCCTCGGCCTCGAAGTAGTGCGCCGCCATGATTTCCTGCAGGCCTGAGGACTGGTGCTCGTCGAGGGCCGAGACCAGGGTCTCTCGCACCATGGGGTCGTCCCGGTATTTCTCGGGTGCGGCCTCGACCAGTTCCTGGAACTGGTAGATCGGCACGTCCCAACGGCCCGCTCCGCTGTCAATATGGGCCTTGCCGTTGCGGTACCGAATCTCGAGATCCTTGGGGTAGTCATCGATCAGTTTCTCGAAGAGAGCCTGCCCCTTGTGCGTGTCCTTGCGAAACATGTGTTCGGCGCTCTGCAGTCTGGTATCCCGCCGCAGTGCGTCGTGGACCTGGAGAAACGGGAACTGCTCACGGCCTTCGTCGAGCCGGACCATTGCCTCCTCGAAGCGGCCGGCCTCAGCAAGTAACGCGATGTCCCGGCTCAAAGCGGACTCCAACAGCCCACGCAACTGCTCGTCCGTGGGGCGCTGCTCGCGTAAGCCCAGCAACTGGTCGAGCGCCTCGCGGGTATTGCCGGAGTCGATGAGTTGCTGAGCTGCTGCGCGCTCGCTGTGGTACTGCCACTCTCCCCAGCCGAACCAGGCGGCAATCACAGCCAGGACTAGCAGGGTGGCTGCGAAGATCCAGTGTCCCGTCGTCGAATCCTTCGCTATGGCCTGCTGCTGCTCCACCGAGTACAGGAGGGCGCTGGAGAAGTTCCCCGGTCGCGCTTCAGTTGTCATTGCCTCCCGGTCGATCTGCTGAGAGGCGAGGACCTGCTTGTAGAGGTCGAGATTCTCGTCCAACACGACCCTGTAGACCTTGACCTCTTCCGGGACCCCCTTGAAACGGAAGGAGCCAACCTCGGAAGTCGGTACTTCAGCCTTGTGCATCGCCAGGTAGGTGGACTCCGAGAAGTACACCTCGCCGGCATCCGTAATACCTTCGAGGCGAGCAGCAATGTTCACCGTCTCACCGAACACGTCGTTACCGATGAGTTCGACTTCACCGGTATTGACAGCCACGCGGATCTCGATGCGGTCATCCTCTGAGACGCTGGCGTTGGCCTTGAGCAGAGTGTCCTGCATGACCAGTCCGCACAGCACCGCGTTGGTGGGGCTCTCGAAGGTCAGCAGGAAGGCATCCCCGATGGTCTTGACCACCGTACCGTCGAAGTGCATCACGACCGGCAGCAGCAACTCCTCGTGACGCTCGAGCAGTCGCACCAGCGCGTCCCGGCTACTGCGCGAAGTACGCTCCGTGAAGCCCTTGATGTCGGTGAAGACGATGGTAAGCGTGCGCGAGGTCACAGGCACACACAGGCAAGCAGAGAAGCGGGCAGGGACATCAGCGTCATGAGACCGGTCCAGTACATCCGAAATCCGAACAAGAGGTTGCCATTATGCCAACTCGACTTACGCAGCGTATAGGTTCGATGAGAGGCGTTATGTTAACTCCGCTGAGCCAGGGACGGAGACCACGGTCGAGTATTGGGACACCATGAGATGGCTACATAGCCTCTCAAGGCGACTGTGACGACAGCAACCCATTAGTTTTCCCGAACGCAGCTGAGCCTTGTGATGGAGTCGATAACGACTGTGATGGAGTGATCTTCTGAACGTCATCGACATCTTCAATGTCAGACCACCAGCGTGTGACCAGGTAGGGCAGGGGAGTCGCCCCCAATTTGCCACTCTCCTTCCACTCAGCCCAGCAACAGTGGTAGCAGCAGGGAGGAGGCGTAGAGCATCTTCATCGTGATCCTCAAGGGTGTGGAGAATGCACCCGGATCAACGTCTGTTCGAGTCCCGGTGTCACGAGTACAGCGCCTCTTGCGTCTACCAGCACCGCTTCGACGCCTTCCCATCGGGTCGCCAGCGCCAGCCCCTCCTCGGGTCCGAGGATCATCAGCGCCGTCGACAGAGCATCAGCCAGGGTTGTGTCGCTGCTGACGACAGTGGCGCTCCGCAGCCCTCGGGCGGGTCGCCCCGTCCGTGGATCGAGAATGTGATGGTAGCGAATGCCGTCCTTCATGAAGAACCGCTCGTAGTCTCCGCTCGTCGAGACTGACTTGTCACTGACCTCCAGAACGGCGAAGAAGTCTCCTTCACTGCCCCGCGGATCGCGGATACCTACGCGCCAGAGGTGTCCAGCCCGCAGCCCTGAGGCGTAGACCTGGCCTCCTGCGGAGATCACGAAGTTCGCGACACCGTGACGACGAAGCTCCTCGGCACTGCGGTCCAGGGCGTAGCCTTTCGCGATCCCCCCCAGTCCCGCCTTCATGCCGCGCTCGAGGAGTTGAGCGGTCCCGGCGCTGGAGTCCACCCGGAGCTTGCGGTAGTCCACAGCGACGATGGCTGCCTGGATCTCTTCATCTTTTGGCACTTCGGGGGAGGCGCTACGAAAGTCCCAGAGTCCCCACAGCGCGGCCCAGGTGGGGTCGAAGGCGCCGCTGGTCTGTTTTGCGATGAGTATCGAGCGTTCCAACACGGCGAGGAGCGATGGGGCCAGCGCAACGGGGTCTCCTCCAGCCTGCCGGTTGACCTGGGATAGCGGCGATGTGTCCTTCCACTCGCTCAT
>CAZEIY010000541.1:0-3067 GCA_964512375.1 uncultured Rickettsiales bacterium
AGTTCTGAAAGAGATGATGGTGAACCCTGGCGCTGCTGAGGAGGAACTCCATCAGCTCTTCGAAGTTATTCATCCACGGCAACAACAAGATGAAGTGAATCCGCTGGCCGGCTTGCTGCGCCGCCAGTCGGAGTCGCGCCAGGGTCATCCGCAGCCGAATCAGCTCTTCACGCCGAAGCCTGTGCGGGTGGTCGACAACCACGTACCTCAACCTGTTGATGAAGCCCCTGGCGTCCTTGGTTACCCGAGTCAACAGGTCTTTCGAGAGAGTCGTCTCGTCGACAAAAATGAGGTCCGGAGTCGCCTGGAGCTTGAGGGCGCGCGAAGCGGCGCGCGGGTCGTCATAAGCCGTCTCAATGACGACATCCTTGACTCCGGCGTCATCAAGCCAACGCCTGGCCTGCAACCAAGGGTGGCGCTGGTGCCCCTCTTTGAGTCCAGAGCTATCGTCCTGCTCGGCCAGAGCCGCCTCAGCCTGCACCACGTACAGGGCGGTGGCCCGCTCACTGACCACCGAGCCCAGAGTCAGCAGGTTGGCCAGCGTGGTTCGCCCCACTCCAGGCCAACCAACAAAGGCGAAGTCGCAGGCATCGGGCTCAGCACCCTTGTCCTCGGCCTCAGCCAGCCGTTCCATGAACAAAAGGTCCTTTACTGCATCGGTCTGGTGCAGGGTGAGTTGCTCGATCTCGGTGCTCGGGAGCAACTTCGAGAGCATCGGATAGCGACGCCGCAACAGGTCCAGGCCATCCGAACTGATAAAGCCGCTCCCTTCGAGGGTCACTGAAGCTGCAACCTGGCGGCGGTACACCGGCGAGTGACGAAGCTGGTACAGCAGTCGCTCCCCAGAGATGTGAGCCTTCTCTACCGGAGGAGGCTCTGGCCCTTCGTCAGGGGGCAACTCTTCGGCCTTCTCCAGCACATGGGGAAGAGGAAGCAGCATTCCCAGGGCAAA
Organism: uncultured Rickettsiales bacterium; assembly: GCA_964512375.1. Classification (GTDB taxonomy): domain Bacteria; phylum Myxococcota_A; class UBA796; order UBA9615; family UBA9615; genus UBA6601. The sequence goes on from CAZEIY010000541.1 coordinate 953, forward strand.
GGCCATCGCCCCAGCACTGAGGCCTACCAGCGCTGGCGTTGCCTGGCAGAGCTTGATGTGTAGAGGTATGAGGTCGGGATCCGTAACAAGTCCCCACACCGGGCTGAAGAGAAAGACAACACTGGCCAGCATCGTGAGGACTGAAGCAATCGCAAGGAGGATGCTCGCGCCAAAGCTGTTGTGAGTCAGCACCAGAGGAGTGATTGCAAGTCCAGATTCCCCTTCGCCAGAGTGCAGATCCACATCCTCACGGGCAGCCAGCCACACGCTGATCAATAGGGCGAGTGCTGTCGCCACGAGGAGCGCGACCAGGTTGATGACGCAGACCGCAATGAGCCCGAGGTAGGTCCTGATCCACCCGCTCAGTTCTGTAGCGCTTTGTTGAATCTTGCCCTTGGGAAGCCGGCCCCTCAGTTGGGATTCAAGGTCACTCCACCACCCGGCCTTGCCGAGATTGATACCCAACACAACCGCGATGAGTTCGGGACGAAACATGAAGATGGCCGCAAAGAGAATGCCAAGCGATGCCACGCTCACACCGACCAACACAAGGCCGATCTTGAGCTTCCAGCTGTACTTGGGTTCCTCAAAGAACTTCCGGACCTGCGCCTTGATGCGCGCCCAGAGCCCCTGCTTGGCAGCCTTATCGCCCTCTGCCGTCATCCCCTGCCATCTCCGTATTCAACAAACACTTAACTGCTACCTTCCTCGGAAGCAGCGGGCTCCACATCAGTCTCAGTGTTGGACTCCATGTCGGTCTCGACGTCGGTCTCTGCACCAACCTCAGCGTCAGTCTCAGCCTCGGGAGAACTGTGCACGTCGCTGTCCCCATTTACCGGTTCGGCTCCGGCTTCGACTCCGGGGCTCTCGTCTCGAGCGGCGGGAGTGTCAACTCCAGCGGCTTCGGCTCTGGCGGCCTTGCGTTCTCTATTCTGCTTGAGCCGAGCGGCACGGTTCTCGGCGGCTTTATCCTCAGATGGCGCTTGTTTGTGCACCATCTTCTGCTCCTTGATGTTCACCTGCTGAACCAACAGGGTCATCACATAGTTGTCCGGAAGCTCCAGCCCTACAGCACTTGGGGCGCCATCAGGAGCAAGCTCTTCTGTCATCTCAAATGCACTCTTGTAGTCAATCGTCTTTGAAGCAAAGCCCTGCTCCTCCAGGTCGGCGTACAACTCATCGATACCCGTCGCTCCCGCCTGGTCGGCAAAGGCATGCTCAGTCACCTGGCGCCCGGCAAGGACGCAACTCGTAAGGTACGGAGTATCCTTGACGCTATTGTCGGGCAGTTCCTTCTGGTCCACCCCATAACAGATGGCACTTCTTAATTGCTCGTGGGCATCGTCCCGCAAACGCGTAATATGCCGCTGGGAGACCGTCCTCTGGAGGTCTGCGACGAGGCCGTCCACCCTCTCTTGAATCAGCCTCTGGTGCTCTGATAGCGGCACCCGTCTGGGGCTCTGGCTCAGCCTGAGAGTGCCCTCGACAAGGTCTCTTATTTCGGCATGAAACTCTTAGTTGACCTCACTTCCGTTAATCGCCGGTGGCTCCGTCATAAACACAAAGGACCCACTCTGTGCCATATCCGCACGGCTGGGAGGGCTCCAGTGACGCTCTCGAAGGGCGATCTCGGTCAGTTCGTCGACGATAAGCGACGTAAAGCCCTTGACCTCCGTCTTGAAGCGGTCGCGAGAGGCGCCCAGCGCGTTCATCAAGTCGGTCACTGCGCTGAACTTCAAATAGCGAATACGCTTGTTCACGAGAATGGTCAGGACCCGTGCTTGATGATTCGCATCTTCCAGACAACTGTTCTCCCACGCAATCCATTCTGCAAAGTGCTCGTACATCTCATCGAGCCGATGGCGAAAGAGTAGGTAGCCCCCCAGCAGGGAGGCGAGACTCACGCCAAGGCAGAGGACCCAGAACCGCCATCCGGGAGAGATGCCTAAGGCCAACCACGCGAACAACAAGAGCATCGAAAAGACAGCGAGCATCACCCCGCCTGCTTCGACCAGCGTCCCTCCCACTGACGGCACCCGCTCCGACTTCTCAAGCAGTTCTTCCTCACCAGCGATCCAGGATTCCCTTAGGCTTCTTGAGGCAGCGAGAATCGGC
>CAZEIY010000542.1:0-3059 GCA_964512375.1 uncultured Rickettsiales bacterium
CGGTTGGGGGCGACCTGTACCTACAGGACAACGACAACCTGCTCCAAATCGAGGCACTATCAAGCGTCACCTCCATCGGCACTGACCTCATCATCGAAGACAATTTGGTGCTCCAAGACCTATCCGGAATCAACCTCACCGAGATTCCAGGCGATCTGACCATTGACAACAATTCCGCCCTCTTAAACCTCTCCGGCCTGGTTAGTTTAGAGGAGGTAAGTGGAACGCTAACGATCGCGAACAACTCCAATCTCGACAACCTGGCGGGACTAGACGCCCTGAACGAAACGGGTGATCTCACCATCAGTGGCAACACCCAACTGCAAAGCCTCTCGGGCCTTGGTTCTCTGACGTCGACGGGCGATTTCAGCATTCTCAACAGCGACGACCTTACCTCCCTTTCCGGGCTGACTTTGAGTGCCAGCCTGGTGATCCAGGGCACATTGGAGATCTCAAACTGCCCATCGCTCGCAAGCCTTTCAGCTTTTCAGGCGATCCAACTGATTTCGGGGGGCCTTCTTATCGACAACACCGCAACACCGACTCTGTATTATCTTCCATATGTTGGTGGCAGTGGCAGTAGCTGCGGTGGCATTTCCGCCCCGATTACAATCAGCAACAATCGATACCTTTGCGATAGCAGTGCAGGATATCAGGCAAGCTGTAGTTGCATGTGTTCGCCCGTACTCACCAACAATTGTTTCTGAACCCGTAGCTAGTCCTTCCTCAGTGCTCATGCCGGTGGTGCAGGTCGGGCCGGTGCGGGTGGCTGTGCTCCATGACCTCGTGCTCGTGCTCATGGACATGGCGGTGCGACGCGGGCAGATCTGAATGGACATGGTCGTGGTGTCCATCATCGTGCCGGTGACTGTGGGTGTGGCGCATCGGCACATGAACATGATGGTGCCCGTGTCGCTCAGCCAGCATGAAGACAATTCCCGAAGCCATCAATGCAGCAGCCACAACCTGTAGCCAGAGGACAGGCTCCCCCAGCGCCCAGGCCAGCAACATGCCAAAGAACGGTGCGGACGCGAAGATGAGCTGGCTGCGCGTCGCGCCCATGTGCTGCGCGCCTCTGACGTACAAGACCAACGAGGCGCCGTAGCCCAGCCCGCCCAATAACAAAGCGCCAAGGAGCAGCGCTGGGCCGGCATCAACGAGGGCAGTCGGCCCCTCGACCAGCAGGCCGATGGCCAGGTTGACGCTGCCCGCCACCGCTCCCTTGACCAGGGTCGACTGTGCCGGTGTGAAGCCATCAATGAGCGAAGTCAGGTTGTTGTCGAGCCCCCAGGCCAGAGCGGCTCCACTGATCAGCAGCACCGCTACCAGGGTCGAGGACGCAAAGGGCCAGGCCAGACAGACGCTGCCGGCGAGCACCAGCGCCACAGCGACCCAGGCGCGTCGGCCCATGTCTTCTTTGAAGAACAACCAGGCGAGCAGAGCCGTGGCGATGGTCTCAAGGTTGAGCCACAGCGAAACCGACGCGGCGGCGACACGCTGCAAGCTGAGTAGGAGCAACACCGGCCCAACGATGCCGCCGAAGAGCACCGCCCCCCCCAGCAAGCTCAGGTTGCGCCTCGAGGTCGCCAGCGAGAGGGAGCCGCCCGATCGAGCAGAAGGAAGCACGGCCAGCGCAGCCCCCAGGTAGAGCAGGCCGGCCAGGGTAAAGGGACCAAAGCCAGAGAGAAGGAGCTTAGCGAGCGGAGTCGAGGCGCCAAAGAGCAGGGCAGCGAACAAGCACCAGACCACGGGTCCGCGCAGTGCACTGGACCGAAGGTCAGACACCCATCAGCTCCCGGATCGCTGCAAAGAGCTGCCGAAAGGCACGAGGAGGCCTCTCCTTCTTCTGCTCCTGCTGGGCGGCGCGGGCCAACTGCCGCAAATGCTGCCGGTCGGCCTCGGGATAGAGCTCGGCCAGCTCGCCGATGGCTCGATCACCCTGGGCGAGTATCCGCTTGCGCCAGAGTTCCACTTCCATGAGAGCCACCTCTTTGGGGCTGGGCCCACCTCGCTCTGAACAAAGAGCGGTGATGGTCTCAATGGTCTCAGGCTCCTCGCGACGCAAGAGCGCGGCAATGTGCAACATGTGCCTGCGGCGACCGCTGCGCACGCTCCGCTTGGCGAGCAGACGCTTGCCCTCGCGCAGGGCGGCGAGAAGCTCCGACTCCATGCCCATGTCCTGCCACTGCGAGGGCTGCAGAGCGAGAAGCTCGCCGACCAGATCCGCCAGCACATCAGACTCTCGCTTTCGAGCGCTGCGTGACGAGTCACGGCGCCAGCTCCTGGTGCTCTCTTCCTCTTCCGGCTCACCGTCCGCGACCCACTGAAACTGCTTCTTTGCCATCGCTCAAGGCTCTCCAGCGCCGTATCGAAGGGCCGTGATCTCGAGCTCCACGACCCGCTCTGCGATCCGCACGGTCACGCTGTCGCCCTCTTCTTTGCCCAACAGGGCCTTACCCACCGGGCACTGAACGCTGATTCGGCCGCGCTTGGGTTCACTCTCCTCTTTGTCGACCAGGCGATACACCTTCTCGACCCCGTCCTCATCCTCCACCGTCACCACGGCACCGAATTTCACGACCGCATGCTGCGGCATCTGAGCCAGATCCACGGGTACGACGCTATCAAGCTTGCCGCTCAGGTAGCGAATCCGACTGTCGATCTGTCGCAGTCGCTTCTTGCCATAGATATAGGCAGCGTTCTCAGATCGATCACCAAGGTCGGCGGCATCGGAGACCTCCTGCACGACGACAGGCCTCTCCTCATGCCAGAGGCGCTCAATCTCGCTCTCAATGGCTTTATATCCAGCGAGGGTCATCGGGCGACTCACAGGTGCTCCAACGTAAGAAGCTCGCACCAGTCCGGCGGCGCCGAAGAGGAAAACGTTGCGCAACACATGCGCCGAAGAGAAGGTCGAGAGTTGGTCGAGAGAATCGATTGCACGGACGCTTCCAAGTGCGGCGGATCATGTCAGGAGTTTGACAAGCTTTCATCATAGCGATCTCGATAAAACCCGTTAATGTACGATTCCTGATTCTATCCGGGGGGGAGGCCGTGCG
>CAZEIY010000543.1:0-2728 GCA_964512375.1 uncultured Rickettsiales bacterium
AGAAGAGTCCTAAGATCCAAGAGGGAAACCATCGTCTTCGAGCTGCACATGAAGCGGGCTTGACTCACATTCCAGCCGAGATTCGCTACTTCGGCCACTCGGAGCGCGAGGGCCGGGTTTCCACTGTTGAACCATCAATGATCGAGATCGAAGAAGAACCCGTTCAGCTTACCGCTGAAGAGCGCGCTGCTGCTGAAGCTGATGCCGAGTGGAGAGCCGAGCAAGAGGGAGATCTAGGCTGGACCTGGGACCGTAGCGCCTGGAAGGAGGCAGATATCCTGACAGATCCAATCGAGTGGTAAGCAGCTCCTCGACGCCGGCATAAGTCGCCCTTGGGACTAAACTCGTGCCCTTAGCCAGCTCCGGGCCTTCGCCTGCACTGCTTTGTGCACCTGTTTCCAGGTCAGATCTGCCGCTGCGAGCTCGTCTACGGATTCCTTCTGAACATCGGCCGACACCCAGTTGAGGAACGCTCCGGTATACCGCATGTGGGCCACACCCTCACAGACTTCCGAGAGGCCCTGCTCGAGTCGAGCATCGGTGACCATCACAGCCACGAATTGCTCGGTGCTCGCAATGACTTGTGGGGAGATCTGCACGGGTTGTCTCTGAACTCTGACCGCGTGTTTTTCACCTTTGGCCTTGAACATCGTTTGAGCGAGACGCGTGGGGTCCGCTGTGGCGTGTTCATCCACCGGGTACATCACGACGCCTTCACCAACGCCGCTGATGCCGAAGGTCTCTTTGACCCAAGGATCTTCCTTCTCGATGCCGAGGACGACGGCGTTCAGACGGGAGATCTCCTTCGCCATCTGGGCCTCATTGCCGTAGTCGATGGTGCAGGCTGCAGGTTCGAACCAGGGCAGGATGTACATGCCCTCGGGCAGGTACACCCCGTCAGCGAAGTCCGTCAAGAGACCCGAGATCTTCGAGGGCTCGTAGACGATCTGCGCGTCATCGCCGAAGCCCAACTGGACGCTGAAGACGGCGTAGACTTTGCGGTCGTGCTTGGCGATGGCCGCCTTCTTCTCGACGCCGGGACCGCACCACTCGCCGAAGACGGTGATGCCGGGCGCAATGGTCTTCCAGTACGCCCTGTGGGCCTCGACCCAGTGCGCAAAGCCCTTTCGGTCGCCCGAGGGCAACGTCAGGAGCTTTGAACGGCTCTGGGCGTAGATGCCGTCTGTGCGGACCTGTACGGCACAGTTGGTGCCGTGCAGCTTGATCTTGCCCCTGTAGGACAGCGTTGGGAACGGCACGCCGTCTTGACTGTTCAGGTGCTTGTACGTGACAACTACGTTGTGAAACAGCTTGATGCTGTGCCACTTGATTACTGCAGGCATTTGCCTGACCTTCGTCACTACCTTCAGCAAATGCTTGAAGGCCCACCAGCGACTCGCGCATCCCCAACCTAATCGGATGTCTCGGATTGGCAAGCCCAGCTCAGTGTAGGGTCCCTCCTGGTAGCACAACAAAGCAGACCCTCTTCCACCAGGACGCATCGGTTTGGGCACGAGCGAGCTCGAGTCGAGCGGCCTTGAGCGTGCCGAAGAACGCGAAGGTCTTTTTTGGAAGGAAGAAGATGGACATAGGCCACAATGCGTAGCCCCAAGTGTTCTTGGACATGAGTGTCTCCGGGGTGAGTGCACTCTTCCAAAGCAGCTTGTCGGGGCCCATCAGGATCAAGATGGGTGCCCCTTCACGGGGCGGATTGAGGTCGTTGGGGTCGCCCACCGCCGTCTTCGACCACTCGACGCGAATTCCGGGCAGTGACCATAGAGCGGTCCGGGCGACGTTCATAGTGCGAGCGGCTCGATGGAGCGGGATCCGCTCGTTCTTCGCAACCCATTCATAGAGCTCTTTTTCGAGCTGCTCGACAGCGACGATGGATAGCCCTGGTCTTCCTCCGCCACGGCAGCTCCCATGCTGGTACAGATTGCCCGCCAAGGTCACGCGCCGCATTGACCAGCACAGGCGGCAGCGCTGTCTCAACAGGGCTTTGCCGTTCGGCAGCGATGGACAGTTGTCGCAGATGTCAACTCCCTTGATGCGCTTGGGGAAGTTTGCGGGGATTTTGAGCGATTCTCCCACCGGCATCTTTGCCTTGTATTTGGTGCCACAGGTGTCACAGATGACGATGATCATTCTCATGAGGATTCTCTGGCTGGTCTGGACTCTTTTCGTCGGCCCTCAAGAAGCACTTTGAGGCGCTCGTTTGCACGACTGACTGCTGCCTCGCGTTTGGGAGTCTTGTGCTCCGCGTAGTAGCCGACCCGAATGCTCAGATCGTCCTCGGTGACATCGAACTGGCCTTTGACGTAGAGCTTGCCACCAGATCCAAGGTTGCCGATGAAGCGATGCTCACCCAGATGCGTCTCGTGGTTGCACAGGAAGTAAAGCACGTCTTCTCGCTGGCGTTCTTGGGCACCACATTCGTCCACAAGGATGTCGAAGATTGAGTCGAAGGGAACGAAGAAGTCGTAGAGGTCAGCGGTTTCGATCTGCGTCTCCATCAGCAGATTCCAAGGATCTCGATGACTTGTGTCCACAGCGAACATGCGTCGACCTGAACGATCTGACGCTCCTGCCACAACGCCCAGATAGACTGCGCGGAACTTCTTTTTGTCCGAAGATCCTTTCAGCGTGATCACGACGCGGTCTCCGTGCTTGAGTCCAAATTCACTCATGAGGTGTCTCCGATGTCTCTACAATCGATTTTTTGACGTGT
>CAZEIY010000543.1:2751-3058 GCA_964512375.1 uncultured Rickettsiales bacterium
ATTTGATCTGCCTAATCGCCTCATCGACGTTGTCTGCTGCGTGGTTTATGACCCGCATCCCTGGAATGGATATGATGATGGCGCCGAGGCTCAGACCAGTCACAAAGGCAGCGCAGATCTGAAGAAACAAGGTCACAGAGAAAGCCTGCGGCAGATAGTGTCGATCGAGGCATCAGCCATGTCGCCGAGCACGAAGTGGCGGTCGTGCTTTTGCGCTGCGGCACCGACCACGCCAGAACCGGCGAACATGTCGACGACGAGCTCACCAGGGTTGCTGCTGTTGAGCACGAGCTGCTCGATGACGCTC
>CAZEIY010000544.1:0-3056 GCA_964512375.1 uncultured Rickettsiales bacterium
CACAGCTCGGCGTTGCCGGGGTACTGGGCCGGGTCGTTGTCGTCGCAGTCATCGTCGGCGCTGCCGATGGTGCCGTCGCTGCCGCAGGTCGTAACACCGTCCAGGTCGTCGTCGAAGTCCTCGTCGATGATGGAATTGCAGTTGTCGTCTGAGCCGTCGCAGGTCTCGGTGTTGCCGGGGTAGTTGCTACCGTCGGCATCATCGCAGTCCAGGTTGTTGGCCACGGTGCCAGTGATCTGGTTGCACGAGGCGCTGCCCGAAAGGGGGCTTCCGTAGCCGTCGCCGTCGATGTCGGGATACCAGATCTGGGCGTTGACGGGACTGTTGTCGATGCTGAGGTCGCAGTCGTTGTCGAGCCCGTCGCACAACTCAATTCCTCCGGGGTGTACAGAGGCCTGTGCATCGTCGCAGTCGCTGTCGTAGTTGCTGCTCCCGGCGGGCTGGAAACAGGCTGCAACTGGAGTCCCTGGATCACCGTAGCCGTCGCCATCGGCGTCACCGTAGAAGGTCTGTGTGACGCCTTCATCTACCTGGTTGTCGCAGTTGTTGTCGGCGCCATCGCAGACTTCGCTGCCGCCTGGAAACGAAGTCGCATCCAGATCGTCGCAGTCGGTCGCGTCGGCGATGGTTCCAAAGGGTGCTGAACAGGCGACAATGCTGATGAGTGCGTTTCCGAAGCCGTCGCCGTCGGCATCGGCGTACCAGGTGCTCGGAGCTGCCGCCCCCTCGTCGACCTGGTTGTCGCAGTTGTTGTCCACCTGGTCGCAGGTCTCGGCGGCACCTGGGTAGGCCGCTGGGTTCAGGTCGTCGCAGTCATCGCCATTGGACACGTAGCTGGACGGAGCCGCGCAGGCGGTCACCACGGGACTTGCCCGACCGTAGCCATCGGAGTCTGCGTCGAGGTACCACGAGCTCTCTCCACCGGCGCCTGCTTCATCGACCAGTCCGTCGCAGTCATCGTCTGTGTCGTTGCAGGTCTCGGTGGCCGACGAGTTGATCGCGGCAGAGTTGTCGTCGCAGTCTTCGCAGGCGGCCTCGCCGTCACCGTCGGCATCGGCGTAGGCAACCTGGCTGTCGCAGTTGTAGTCGTTGGCGTCTGTGCAGTCAGGCTCTGCAGCGCCGGGGTGGTAGGCCGGATCTGCATCGTTGCAGTCGCCTGCGTGGGCTGAGTACCCATGTGGCTGGTTGCAGGCGACTTCGCTTACGCCGTCTTCTCCGTAGCCGTCGCCGTCTTCGTCGCGGTACCAGGTGGATGCATCGTCGGCATCGCTCTCGTCGACCGCGCCGTCGCAGTCGTTGTCGATCTGGTCGCACAGTTCCCTTGCCCCGGGGTGGATTTCGGCATTGGAGTCGTTGCAGTCGTCGTCACCTGGGTAACCATCGCCATCGCTGTCGTCTGCGGGCTGCGAGGCCGAGTCGTCGTCATCGCCGGCCGAGTCGTCGTCATCGCCGACCGAATCGTCGTCATCGCCGGCCGAGTCGTCGTCATCGCCGACCGAGTCGTCGTCATCGCCGGCCGAGTCGTCGTCATCAGCTGTTCCGCAGGCAGTCAGTGACAGCAGCAGGAAGCAGGCAAGCAGGTGGGCGAGCAGTAGCCGAAACGTCATGAACCAGTCCTCCATGCCCCTCGTCGAGGCGGATCCGAATGCTACCCCGAAAGCCCCTGACCGGGTTTCTTTGGAAGGCAAGGGGAGGGCAGATACACTCTCTGCATGCAACGGCGTATAGGTCCGATAAGAGGCCTTATGTTAACTCTGCTGAGGTGGTAGTCAGCTCTGCTGACTGCGACGGAACAGTCACCGCATCTGACTGCGACGACGACGACCCGGCCTCGACTCTGCTCGCCGAAGATGCCGATTGTGATGGTGTAATCACAGGGGATGACTGCAACGACAACGACCCCAATTTGCCAGCACTCGACGAAGACTGTGACGGGGTACTGACATCTGACGATTGTGACGACGAAGACCCCAATTCAACCTCGAGGCTTGAAGACGGAGATTGTGATGGAGTGCTGACTCCTGGTGATTGCGACGATGCTGCCCCCGCACTTGGTGACATGGCAGACGACGCAGACTGCGACGGGGTGCCGACCTCCGCCGACTGTGATGACACAGACCCGGGGCTGGGCGACCTGGCGCAAGATGGTGACTGCGACGGGACACTGGTCGGCAATGACTGTAATGACAATGACGCCAACTCTACTGTCATAGCTGAGGACGGGGATTGCGATGACGCAGTGACAGCGTCTGATTGCGATGACAACGACCCAACCTCGACTCTGCTCGCTGAGGATGCCGATTGCGACGACGTACTTACTGGGGATGACTGCGACGACAGCAACTCGAGCCTCGGGGCGGTTACGAACGACCTGGACTGCGACGGAGTTCTGACCACTGCAGATTGCGACGACAACGACCCAACCCTGCCCGCACTTGATGCTGACTGCGACGGTTCTCTGACCGGTGTCGACTGTGATGACAGTGACCCACAAGCGGCGCTATTTAATGGCCAATCAGTCTCGTGCGCCGGCACATCCTGCTTACAGTTACTCGACGACGGCTATTCGGTAGGAGATGGCCACTACTGGATCGATCCCGACTCGAATGGTGCCACCGCAGTTTCAGCGTATTGCGATATGACGACCGACGGTGGAGGCTGGACTCGGACACTCGGCCACACCCATGACGGAGTTTCTTCACCTGGCTCGGCTGCGTTCAACGACGTGGAGGCCGCACTACACGCGGCTGGTCAACAGACCGGGCACTTGAGCATCGCGGGCTTCAATGCGATTCGCGCACTTTGGGGGATCACGGAACTGCGCTTCTCATGTTCCAAGGATTGGCTTGGCAATTACTTGGACCTCAAGACCACATCCACCGTCGCTCTAGATTACTTCTCGGGGCTGATCACCTGGGCGAATTCCCAATACGATGTATATGTCCTCCCCAACAACACCTCTCTCCTTGCCACCTGGTATGCCCTTTGGAACGGAAACGGCATATTGGGGTATTGGGGGTCAGGGCAGGCATCATTCACGAACCGTCCAATGGGTT
>CAZEIY010000545.1:0-3049 GCA_964512375.1 uncultured Rickettsiales bacterium
TGATGACTACGGGAGCGTCCATGGTCAGGTGGATCTGACAGTCCGCGTCGACGCTGAGAATGGTCACGTAGAGGTGGCCCCGGTCACCGATAAACATCTCCTGGGGATCGCCGGTGGGACTATTTTCGGCCTGCCCGTTGCAGTCCGAGTCGATGCCATCACAGGTCTCTGTAGCGCCCGGAAAGATACCCGCCTCGAGGACATTGCAGTCACCCGCGCAGACGGTGACGCCGTCGCCGTCGTCGTCGCTCTCGTCCGGAGTGTTGTTGGTCCCGTCGCCCAGCTCGCCGTCACAGTCCGTGTCGATGCCGTCGCAGATTTCTTCGGCGCCTGGGTGAACGAGCGGGTTGTCTGGCTGGCAATCCTCGCTATCTGCGAAGCCATCGTTGTCGCTATCGGTCGGTGCCGTGTCGTCGTCGCCGGCCGTGTCGTCGTCGCCGGCCATATCGTCGTCGCCGGCCGTGTCGTCGTCGCCGGCCGAGTCATCGTCACCGGCCGAGTCATCGTCACCGCGTAGCTCACCCCAGCGATCCGCTCGGCAGCCGTAGAGGACGAGCAGGAAGATCGCCAGGAGAGCGAGAAGGACAGGACGCAACGACACCAGCAACAACTTGGCCTCCGGTGCTCTCAGACGCCTTGGTTGAGCTGCTCCAGGGCCGCCGTCGCCGCGCTCGCGGCCGAGTCGATCTCGGACTCGGTGCCAGCCATGATCAAGCGTCCGCTCGCGCCGAAGACGCGGATGTCTATGAGCTTGACGTCAGCAGCCTTGAGGGCCTCGTTGCAGGCGATGCTCAGGTAGGCGGCGGGCTTGGCTTCCATGATGAGTACGGAATCACCTGCGAGCACCATCTGTCCCCAGGCAAGCCCGGTAAACGCGATGGCGTGGTCCTGCTCGACGGAGCGAATAATCTTGTTCTGTAGGATCTCACAGGGCGCCCGATCCGATTCCTTGAGATTGGAGGCGTCGAGTACCGCCTGTCCTGCAGCATGCACCTCACCCTGGTCCTCGCTCTGAACCTGCATCATTCCGAATACGCGTTCTGTGACCATAGAGCCCAGGCGCACCTTGGTGGCTTTCAGTGCCTGATCAATTTTTGCGTGAATTTCCATGGCAGGAGCGATCTCGAGAAACAAGGCTGCGTCGTACTCGCGAGGGTCGTAGACTTTATTGGTCTTCGCCATGTACTGAGCCAATTGAGGCTGCAGCGAGTCGAGAAAAACGTAAGCACGTAGCTGAAATCCGCTGTTGTCTGAGGCCATCGAGAGTGCTCCCAAAAGAGGGGTTGAGGCGTCAAGCTACCGCAAGGCAGAGCCCGGCGGAAGTGGTGGGCCACAAGAGGTCATCTACCACCTCCCAGGGTGGGGCAGCTTGACACCTTGTACCTAAGGCAGTTGAAATGCGCCCCTGGCTCGGTGAGTGAAGTTCCACTCACGGCAAGCAGCGACAACCACAGGATCAGGAGTAGGCGAGAGATGACCGAAGCACTGGGAATGATCGAAACCCGCGGCTTTGCGGCGATGGTGGAGGCCTCCGATGCGATGGTCAAGGCCGCTCGCGTCGAACTCGTGGGTTACGAGAAGATTGGCGGTGGCTATGTCACTGCAGTGGTCCGTGGCGACGTAGCAGCTGTAAAGGCGGCTACTGAGGCTGGGGCGCGTGGAGCGCAGCGAGTGGGCGAGCTTGTCTCGGTTCACGTCATTCCGCGTCCGCACGAAAATGTCGATGCTTCCCTGCCCCTGGGCCGTACGCCCAAGGGTGGTGGCAAGAAGTAGTACCGCGGAGATTCCACGGTGAAGCTGGCCCGGGTGGTCGGAACCGTTGTCTCGACGCGGAAAGATCCGAAGCTCGAAGGGCTGAAGTTCTTTCTACTGCAGGACCTCGGTCGCGATCTAAGTCCTAAGGACTCGATTGTCGTAGCAGCCGATTCGGTTGGCTGCGGAGTGGGCGAGGTTGTGCTCTATGCGTCGGGCTCTTCGGCGCGTCAGACCGACGTCACTGACAATCGTCCGTGTGATGCGACGGTGATGGCGATTATCGATGCCATCGACACCAGCGACGGCGTGGGCTCCTATAGCAAGGCCGCGGGCGAGTAAGGCAGGAACGAGCGATGGCAGAAATCGGCTCCAACGAACTCCAGGCGATTGTTGAGAAGGTCGTTCAGCGCCTGGGCGGTTCCTCATCCGCCTCTTCTGGAGGCTCGGCCTCTTCCACTTCGGGAAGTCCTGACGTGCGAAGTAGTGGCCGGGGTGTCTTTCCTGACATCGATTCGGCGGTTTCTGCGGCAAGGCAGGCCTTTCAGGTCTACTCCACTGTGCCGCTTGAGACTCGAAAGCGCATGATCGCAAATGTCCGCCGACGCACAACCGAGTACGTCGATCTGATGAGTCGCCTGGCTGTCGAAGAGACTGGCCTGGGTCGTGTCTCGGACAAGGTGATCAAGAACCTCCTGGTCATCAACAAGACACCAGGCCCCGAGATTCTCGAGCCGAAGCTGTTTACCGGTGATAACGGCATCACGATGACCGAGCACGCCCCCTACGGAACCTTTGGGGTCATCACGCCGTGCACTAACCCGACCGAGACCGTGATTAACAATGGAATCGGCATGCTCAGTGCTGGCAATACGGCGGTGTTCAACTTTCACCCTTCGGCCAAGCGCGTCTCTGCTCTGTGTATCTCGATCGTCAATGACGCCATTGTCGAGGCGGGCGGCCCGGAGAACACCCTGACCGCTGTCGCTGAGCCGACTATCGCCTCGGCCCAGGCTCTTATGAAGCATCCACAGGTCCGCCTCTTGTGCGTGACCGGTGGCCCAGCGGTCGTCAAGGTCGCCATGGGCAGCGGCAAGAAGGCCATCGCGGCGGGGCCGGGTAATCCCCCGGTTGTCGTCGATGAGACGGCCGATATCGCTGCGGCGGGCGCTGGAATAGTCTCAGGAGCGAGCCTCGACAACAATGTCGTGTGCATCGTCGAGAAGGAGGTCTTCGTCGTCGAGTCCGTGGCCGATGCACTCATCGAGTCCATGAAGCGCGCGGGCGCTGTGCTTAT
>CAZEIY010000546.1:0-3048 GCA_964512375.1 uncultured Rickettsiales bacterium
AAGATCGCTCCCGCAAACACCGCAGATCTGGGCACTGCTCCCGGCTCCGTCCACATGAGTCATGGGGTCCGAGGCCGGACTGCACTTCATCGTCACGCTGACCGCACCCACGGTCAGCACGGCATTCGAGCCCAGGGGAAGGAAGACCGTGCTGAGGTCCCCGTCCTCCGTGACCAGGCCGTCCGCTTTGAGCTCATCGAGGCTCTTACGCTCCTCATCGAGGAGCAGTTGCAGCTCCATGCCCGGCCGCAGCAGCAAGCGGGCTCCGTCCACAACGACCTCAAGAAAATCATGCGCAGCCGGTAGATCTGGATCCTCAACTCGTAAGATTGCCTGCTCCGAGCTACCGAGTGACACCCGCGCTGAGGCAAGAAATACAGCCTTCGCCCGATAGGCCCCATCGTGGGTCAGCGCGAGTTCGACTTCAATACGGTCAGCTACATCCACCTACGCAGGCTAGCTGGAAGGCGCCAGGTAAGCCACCGGCTGGCCAGTCTCCCCAGGACAGCGGGTGACCCAGAGATCCTTCGACTCGGGTCCACTATCTAGGATGGTGTCGCCAAGGGTAGTATCTGTCTGAAGTGTATTTTCCGGCGTCTCCTCGTCCGGTTGTAGGAGTTCTCGTTTGCTTCGAAATGAGTTCATTCGGTTGTCTCTAGCGGTCCTTCTCGGGGCCTTGACACTGCTTCTCTGCACGCCCCTCGCCATGGCGCAGGACGGTGTGCATCTACGAAAGATCACGGCGAGCCTCCACGACGGCCACTCCTTCGCCCCGACCCTGCGCGGAGATGGTGCCTGGCTAGCCTACGGAGTGCGCGAGTCCGTCAAGGGAACCTTCCAGACCAAGTACTACGCACGCTCTCTCGAAGAAGGAGGAGTGTTTCGCTCCGTCTGGCCCAAGCAGCACCCCTCCCTCAAGGACGGCGAAGGCACAGCCTCCTTCACAGACATCCTCGCCTTCGACTGGTCCAAAGACGGTGACCACAACGCCATGGTCGCTGTACACAAGAGAAAAGGGCAGGAGGTCTTTCTGGAGACCATGAACGTTCGCGTCGGTGGCGAAGGCGATCAGAATGCACCAGCCATCTCACCCGATGGATCACAGCTGATTGTGGTCTCCGAGTTGGGTGACGGGTCGGGTAGCGACCTCTGGGCGACCAACACGGTCGACGGAGCCGAGCCGCTGCAGCTGACGTTCACCCGCGAGTCCGAGTTGGCCCCCACCTGGCACCCCAGTCAACAAAAGATCATCCATGAACAGCGCAACCCTCTGGGCAGCGACATCTACGTCTTTAACCTGGACACCTTCACGCACTCAGCGTTGTTGAGACTGGGAACAAGCGACGAGATTCTGCCCAGCTACTCACCAGACGGGGTGCACGTAGCTTTCCTGTCCAACAAGGACTCCAAGGATGGTCTCCGCTGGGATCTCTTCGTGTTCGAGCCCGGCAAATCACTACCAAAGTCGGTGATCAAAGGGGTGCGGCGCTCGGACAGGAGCCGTGGCTACTGCTGGGACCCCCTGGGGCGCTACCTCATCGCTGCCGTCGAAGACGAGCTTGCCGGCTATCCACTGGTCATTGCACCGGCAGACGGCTCGGAGCCACCTCGCCTGTTCTCCGCAACCAAGGACAACATGGACCCAACCATCGTGTCCATGGGTGAGAAGGTGCGGCTAGCCTGGGTCGCACTCGACGAACGAGCCCCCCCCTCGCGCAACTACCGCATCGTCTGGCTCGCTGAATTTGGCCTCGCCAACTACGGTCAAGACGCTGGATTGAGCAGCAGTCGCTGACTTCTGCTGTGCGGCGAAGACTCTATCTGCTCTTTGCCGCTGCTCTCGCGCTCGGCTCTCTTCTCGAAGTCGCCTGCCAGCCCGTCCCTGCAAGCGCTGATGGCCCTCCTGAGCAGGTTGGCGTCGTGTTTGAACCACGTGGCACCCTACGCATGGAACGACTCGGTGGTGGAGCCGAAGCTGACATAGAGGACGGTGCCAGCCTTCCAGAAGACTCCGTGGTGGTCTTCTTCACCCGTGCTCAAGGGAGTGACTACCTCTACCTGCTCCAGCGCTCAAATGGCGGAGTCGAGGTACTGCACCCATCCACCGGACAGGTCTTCTTGAACCGTGAACGAGAGCAACGGGTGGTCCCCCATCGGCCCACCGGGGGAGACGTCGAGGAGGAAAGACCTGATGGCTTCTCGGGTACCGGAACCGGAGTCTTCGAGTACATCCTCATCGCATCCCCGGTACCCAGAGACTTTCCCTCGAACTCTCAAGTCGAGAGCCTGGAGCGCATGCTCGCCCCACCCCCGTACGTGAGTGGCTACGCAGCGCTGCCAGCCATTGTCCTCGCCAGTATGAAAGTCACCTGGGGTGTTCCAGAGCCCTGAGGCTCTCGGCTCTTCGAAAGTGCTCGGCAGCCTCTTCCTCCATTCCTGAGGCACGGAGGACTTCAGCCAGATGCTCAACAATCTCGGGCTCGTTCGGCTGAAAGCGGTCTGCTGCCTCCATGTGCCTGAGCGCATCATCAAGGCGACCGCGGCGATACTGTATCCACCCCATCGTGTCCTGATAGGCCCCCGAAAAGGGCTGCTGCTCGAGCGCACTCTCCTGAAGCCGTAGCGCCTCCTCCAGCCGGCGGCCATCCTCAGCCCAAAGGTAGGCCAGGGCGTTGAGAGCAACTGCGAGCAGGGGGTGCCGCGACAGCAATTCGAGCAGGACCACCTCACTGGATTGCCGCTCGCCCTGCCCGCGCTGAACGAACGATAAGAGCAGCTCGAGATCAATACGCTGCCGCTCGATCTCTATGCGCCGCCCAAACTCCTCTGCCGACGTAGGCGGCTTGCTGGACTGCCCTTTCGGCCGAAGCCGCGCGAGCGCGGCCTCTATCTTCTCGACCGTCTCCAGGCCTTCACGAGAAGCTATTGGGCGAGGGCGAGGGCGCTCAGAGAGTACGGCGATACCTCGCTCTATGTTCGCCTGCTCTCCTGGGAAGCTCTCGGCAAGATCTCTGAGCCTCGAGACTCCTTCTTCTCGCCTCTTGAGAA
>CAZEIY010000547.1:0-3045 GCA_964512375.1 uncultured Rickettsiales bacterium
CTCGGAGATGAGAATCGAGTCCTCAAAGTTGTAGCCACCCCAGGGCATGAAGGCCACCAGGATATTCGCACCAAGTGCCAACTCGCCGGTGTCGGTACTGGGACCGTCCGCGATGACGGCGCCAACATCAACCACATCGCCCTTACGAACGAGAGGCTTCTGATTCACCGAGGTGCTCTGGTTGGAGCGACGGAACTTGATCAGGTTGTAGATGTCGACTTCGGAGCCGATCTCGCCACCCACGTCATCGGTCTTGATGACAATTCGGGTTGCATCAACGGCTTCGACCACGCCGGGTCGGCGAGCGGTCAAGGTCACACCCGAGTCCTCTGCAACATGGCGGTGCCTGCGTACGGATCAACGGCACCGCCTGGCGCTGCATGTTGGAACCCATGAGCGCGCGATTCGCGTCATCGTGCTCGAGGAACGGAATAAGTGATGTCGCAACCGATACCAACTGGTTGGGACTGACGTCCATCAGGTCAACCTCTACCGGCTCGACCAGTGCGAAGTCGCCATTGGCACGTGCAGACACACGATCCACCTCAATCACACCGCCCTTGCCGATGTTGGCATTGGCCTGAGCAATCACCTTGCCCTCTTCCTCAAGGGCCGAGTGGTAGTGGACTGCACCAGTGACTTTCGCGTCGCTAACAATGCGATACGGCGTCTCAATGAAGCCGAACTCATTAACGCGAGCATAGGTAGATAGCGAAGCGATCAGACCAATGTTCGGACCTTCAGGGGTCTCGATGGGGCAGATCCGACCGTAGTGAGTGGCGTGCACATCACGAACATCGAAGCCAGCCCGCTCACGAGTCAGACCACCCGGTCCAAGGGCCGACAGGCGACGCTTATGGGTGACCTCCGACAGCGGATTGGTCTGATCCATGAACTGCGAGAGTTGACTGGAGCCGAAGAACTCCTTGAGCACGGCAGATACCGGCTTTGCGTTGATCAACTCATGAGGCATGAGAGTCTCGATCTCGGCGAGACTCATGCGCTCCTTGATCGCCTTCTCCATGCGAACCAGCCCGATACGGAACTGATTCTCGAGGAGCTCACCGACCGGACGTACACGACGGTTACCAAGGTGGTCGATGTCGTCGACCTCGCCGCGGCCATCACGCAGGTTGATGAGGTAACCCACCGTGCGCATGATGTCTTCACGTGAGAGCGTAGTCTGCTCCAGAGGCACATCGAGGTTCAGCTTGTGGTTGAGCTTCAGTCTTCCTACTCGGCTCAGATCGTAGCGTTCCTCGTTGAAGAAGAGGTTCTCGAAGAAGGCCAGAGCCGTCTCGTAGGTGGGTGGATCGCCAGGCCTGAGGCGCCTATAGATCTCAATGATCGCAGCCTCGGTGGTCTCGATCTTGTCGACCAGCAGGGTGTCACGCAGGAAAGAGCCCACGTTCACATTGTCGATGAAGAGGACTTCGACCTCGGTGATGCCGCGCTCGCGGATCTCCTGGAGTGTCTCCGCAGTCAACGACTCGTTGGTCTCGACGATGATCTCGCCGGTGTTCATATCCACCACATCGTGGGCGGCTACTCGGGCACCTGCCGAGCTCTCCTCGTCGACCAGGTCGTCGTCGAGGACAGGGATCTGGGTAAGCCCGGCAGCAGTGATCTTCTTGATCGCGGCGCGAGTAACCTTCTTGCCTTCCTTGACCAGGGCCTTGCCGCCATGCTCGATGGCGACGTTGGTCTTCTGACCGAGCAGTAGCTCGGCATTGAAGTCCTTGGTCACGCCCTCGGGGCTGATGTGCAGAACTTCTGTCTTGTAGAAGTAGTTGAGGATCTGCTCGGTGTCGTTACCGAGAGCCCGAAGCAGCACCGTCGCAGGTAGCTTGCGGCGACGATCGATCCGCACGTAGAGGATGTCCTTGGTATCGAACTCAAGGTCGATCCAGGAACCACGATTAGGAATGAGCCGCGCAGAGAAGATCACCTTGCCGGAGTAGGTCGTCTTGTTCTGGTGGTCGAAAAACACGCCCGGAGAGCGATGCAGTTGGCTGACCACCACGCGCTCGGTGCCATTGACGATAAAGGTGCCGGTCTCGGTCATGATCGGCAGGTCACCGAAGTAGACCTCCTGCTCCTTGATGTCACGAATGTTCTGCGCCTCGGTCTCCTCGTCCATATCCCAGACGACGAGTCGAACAGTCACCTTCAGAGGAGCCGCGTAGGTGGTGCCACGCTGGCGGCACTCATCCTCAGAGTACTTTGGCTTCTCGAAGGTGTAGGCGACGAACTGCAGACTTGCAGTCTTGTTGAAGTCCTCAATGGGAAACACGCTGTTGAACACAGCCTGTAGCCCTCGATTCTCACGCTTTCCTGGCTCGGCGTCAGCCTGCAGGAAGCGTCCGTAGGACTTCTTCTGAATTGCGATGAGGTTCTCGACCTGAACAACCTTCTGAATCTTCTCGAAGGTCGGTCGAAACCGAGAGTTGTTTGCCAGCAGCGGAGTCGCCATTGCATCTCCAGTTCGGTGTAATACCGAATCGGGCCTTGCCATATCGTCTTGGAGCTACCCGAAGCTCAAAGACGGGCCTGCCGGAGAGACCGGAAGGCCAAAAGCCGGTTGTCCTAGAGGACAGCCGGAAAGAGCAGCGGCTCCGGGACTGCACGAAGCAGCCCCGGAGTCGCCCAAGTCACTACTTAATCGTGATGGAAGCACCAGAGGTCTCGAGCTTCTCTTTGAGCTCGTTGGCCTCGTCCTTGGTGACACCTTCCTTAACAACCTTGGGAGCACTCTCGACGAAGGCCTTGGCCTCCTTGAGTCCCAGGCCGGTGATCTCACGAACCACCTTGATTACCTGGATCTTCTTGTCGCCAGCAGCGGTGAGTTCAACGTCGAACTCGTCCTTCTCCTCGGCGGCAGCAGCCCCACCACCAGCAGGCATTACGCCCACGGCAACGGGAGCGGCGGCGGAAACACCCAGTGTGTCCTCCAACTCCTTCACGAGCTCAGAGAGCTCGAGAACAGTCATGTTCTTGATGTAGTCAATTACGTCAGCACGCTCGATAGCCATGATTAAGATCCTT
>CAZEIY010000548.1:0-1616 GCA_964512375.1 uncultured Rickettsiales bacterium
AGCCGCAATCTGCGAGCGAGCGCAGCAGGAACTGCACACGACGACGGGACGAGGGAGCTCAGTCGATGGGGAGGCCCATTGCCAACCAGAGCTCGTTGCGTCGGGCCTTGAAGGTTGCTTCGTCGATGGCGCCCTGGTCGTGCTCGCGATTCAGCGCCGCAAACTGGCTCATCAACTCCTCGGAGCTGGGTCCTTCCTCGACGGGCCCTACTTTCGCTTCCCGCTTTTCGGTGCGCCGAGCCCTCTTGGCCTCCTTGCGCTCACGCTTGGCCTTCTCGCGCTGACGTTTTTCCCAGGGGTTTCCAGCCATGGTGACAATCCTTCCGAACGTGGGGGCCAGCTAGAGCCTCGAACAGTGACTCTTGAGCCCATTCCTCGGCCGGACAGGTCCGACAAGAGGCGTCATGTTAACTCTGATGAGCAATACCTGTACGCCCCTCTTACCGGACCTATCCGCCAGGCTCAACCTCGCGGGTACGCCAGTCTGCCTGAC
Organism: uncultured Rickettsiales bacterium; assembly: GCA_964512375.1. Taxonomy (GTDB): domain Bacteria; phylum Myxococcota_A; class UBA796; order UBA9615; family UBA9615; genus UBA6601. The sequence goes on from CAZEIY010000548.1 coordinate 494, forward strand.
TGGAGGTGGAGATGGAGCCCTGGCTGGCCAAACGGGACTTTCCACTCAATCTCGCACCACGAACTCAGCAGAGTTACTATGCCGCCTCTTGTCGGACCTATACATCGACGCCACGGGTCAGGGCTGTAGGCTTCCGTTACACCGTTCCCGGCGCGATAGGAGCCACTATGCACAACAACGAAATCCTCTTGCGGATTAGAGATGCCGTGTCTCTTGACGATGCTCGCATGGTGGCAATCTTCGCTCTGGGAGGAGAACCACTGGATGAAGCGACCACCCAGGCGATGCTTCGTGACCTCGGCGGACCGGATGCCACGAACTGTGGGGGCGACACCCTGCTGCACTTTCTTGATGGGTTCATCCTCGACCAGCGAGGCCAGCCACCGGCAACCGATGAGGTCTCTGCTCCTCGGTCAGAGCGCTTAACCAACAATGTTGTCTTGAAGAAGTTGCGCGTCGCCCTGCAGCTCAAGGAGGACGATATGCTCCGCATTCTCGCCTCAGGCGGAACGGTCTTGTCCAAGCGACAACTCGGTGCTCTCGCCCGCAAGCGGGACAACAAACGGTACCGGGTGTGCACTGACGAAGTATTGACGAGCTTTCTCACAGGCCTATCGAACAGCGACTGGCGCAGCGGGATGTCGCCTGAGAAGCTGCTGACCTAGCTAGAGCGAGCGGTGGGGATTCTTCTCTCCGCCTGGGACCTTCGATGAGCGAATCTAAGACTACGCGAATCAACAAGTATCTCAGTGAGGTTGGCCACTGCTCGCGTCGCGCGGCGGACCAATTGATAAAGCAGAATCGGGTGACGATTAACGGTCGTGTTCCCGAAATGGGAACCAAGGTCGCTCAGGGAGACGAAGTTCGAGTTGATGGAAAGCTCGTTGTCGTGTCGAACGACAAGCGGGTCTACATTGCTTTCAATAAGCCGGTCGGCATTGTCTGCACCACTGACACGCGATCAGAGCCGGACAACATCATCGATTTCATCGGATATCCCGAGCGGATTTTTCCGATAGGGCGGCTCGACAAGATGAGCGAGGGGCTGATCTTTCTGACCAACGACGGCGATATCGTCAACAAGATCCTCCGAGCCCGCAACAACCACGAGAAGGAGTACCGG
>CAZEIY010000548.1:1626-3042 GCA_964512375.1 uncultured Rickettsiales bacterium
GTAAATGCCCCGATTACTCCAAGCTTCATCAAGCGCATGGCTGCAGGTGTCCCGATCCTCGGGACGGTGACGAAGGCCTGCCGGGTGGAGCAGATCAGTGAGTTCTCTTTCGAGATTGTGCTGACTCAAGGACTCAACCGCCAGATACGGCGGATGTGTGAGCACCTCGGCTATCGAGTAGCCCGGCTTCAGCGTGTGCGGATCATGAACGTGGCTCTGGACCTTGCGCCCGGACGCTGGCGTGAGCTGAGCGCATCCGAACTTGCCGAGATCCATCGCCTGACGGCAGAGTCCTCGAAGATCTGGGCAGGGAACGAGGAGGCGTGAGTCGAATTCTTCTCTTTAACAAGCCCTATGGGGTGAACAGCACGTTCACCAGCAGGGACGGACTTCGGACGCTCGCTGAGTTTGTTGATGTCCCGGGGGTGTACGCGGCCGGACGTCTCGATAAGAACTCCGAGGGGCTGCTCGTTCTGACGGACGACGGCGCTCTGCAGAATCAGATCAGCTCTCCTAAGCACAAGATCCCTAAGACGTACTGGGCTCAGGTGGAGGGTAGTCCCAGTGACTCATCTATTGCCAAGCTGTCCGACGGGGTGGAACTCAAGGATGGCTGGACCCGCCCGGCTGAGGTGCGTCGAATCTCGGAACCAGAGGTCTGGCCTCGCACGCCGCCGATCCGCGAGCGGAAGGCCATCCCGACGGCCTGGCTGGAGATTCGGATTCAGGAGGGCCGCAATCGCCAGGTTCGACGAATGACCGCTGCCGTGGGCTTGCCTACTCTGCGCCTGATTCGCTACTCGGTGGGTGAGTGGACTCTAGATGGTCTCGCCAGCGGCAGCTGGACTGAACTGAATTTGAGTTGAGCGCGGCTGGGCTCGCCGCCCTTGCTGCCTGCCCGTTCCAGATGGCGCAGGGATGTCAGGGCGGCCGATGAGAAGCCTTTCGCCTCCGTACCGCAGGTCACACACCTAACAGGCCTGGCGCCGACGGCAGAAGCCCAGGGTGAGCAGCACCAAGAGGAACAGGCTGGGGCTGGCAGCCCCCGTCTGTCCACCCGCTGAGCAGTCACAACCTTCGGAACCCGCTGCATCGGCGCACACCGGCGCGCCGGCACAGTCTGCGTCATTGCAGTCATAGTCACCATCCGCATCATTGTCGGCGCCGTCCTCGCACTCGCCGGGCAGTTGTCCTTCCACCAGTCCTGCGGTCGCGTCGTCATCGCCGGTGGTGTCATCGTCGTCGCCGGTAGCGTCGTCGTCGTCACCAACTCCGGTACCACCGCAGCCCACGTCGACCGCATCGAGGACACCATTGCAGTCGTTGTCCAGCCCATCTGAACAGGCCGTGACCCCGGACTCTGCAACGGACGGATTGACTGCCGCGTTGTTGTCATCGCAGTCATCGGCGTAGTCA
>CAZEIY010000549.1:0-3039 GCA_964512375.1 uncultured Rickettsiales bacterium
GGCGCTAGTTCCGAAGAGGAACGTGCGCTGTTCGAGAGACTGATCGCGCGTCAGCTGCGCGTTGTGATGTTGTTGTGATCTTTTCACATGCGTACATCATGGCCGCAACATCCTCCTGTCACAGTTGAGCATTCGAATCTGAGAAGGAGGTCAGAGATGGTGTTCTCGAAAAGCCATGTTCAGAACTTTGTGGCAGTCCTGGCGGGCCTGACATTCGTGGGCTGCGGATTCCCCAGCGACATTATCGGTTCCGTGGATGACTTGACCAGCGGCGGGGATGACATCTTCGGCGGCTCTTCATCACCAGAAGGTGGATCGGGCTCTGGGGCCGGAGCTGGCACCGGTTCGGGTCTTGCGAGCTGTGCGCCGGTCACTGAGCTCGCTTGTGGTTCTCACGCGGTGGGTGACACGTCGGACTTCAACAGTGGCGCCACGGACGTGCTCGACTCGTATCCAATCGCTGTCGGCAACTACGATGCACCTGAGGTCACTTACAGCTTCAAGGCGAGCACAGACGGTCTCGTGTCTTTTCAGTTCGTCGATCCCGATCCCACGGCGGTAGATCACGACATCTTCCTGCTCTTTGGCGACATCGGCTGCAATGTGGACTCTGCGATTGAGCGTGGCCACAGCTCGTTGAGCTTCATGGCCGAGGCCGGTGAGGAGTACTACCTGGTAGTAGACGGCTACGACGGAGACGAGGGTGCCTACGAGGTCGCAGTGGAGTGTGACGCCAGTAGTTCTTCTTCAACCTCCAGCCCAGATCCTGCCATCTACGGAGAGTGCCTGTTTGGTTGGACGAGCAGCGACATGGACTCGGCGCCGCACCTGCAGATCGCTCAGATTGGACAGTATCTCGAGGCATCTCTGGTGCCGCCGCTGGTCGCACAGCAGCTGGTGCAAGGCATCCAGCAAGATGGCTGGGCGAGCGTGAGCACCATCGATGACATCTTCGAATTCGTCGACCCAGACGGAGTCTATGTGCGCTCCGTGTTGGACTCGTTGAGTGGCGACCGCTTTACCTGGCTTCGCTTCTTCGCAGGCGACACCGAGGTGGGATACATCTTCCGTGAGGGTGGCCTCGAGCAGGCTGCGCTGGTCAGCGATGGCGATGTCAATGAGTGCATCGTGCAGGGCATCAGCAGTCCGAGTGGTACGGGGAGCCCGGACCCTGGCAGCAGCGGTGGAAGCTCCTCGGGTGGCGGCTCGGGATCTCTGGATGCAGGCCAGGTTGAGTGGAGCCCCATGGACATCAGCGGCTGGCCGGTGACGGCAAATCTCAGCTCAGTAGAACTCTCGGGCGGTCAGATCTGCCTGGAGTATGACAAGAAGGACGTGTGGCCGATTACTCATGTTGGATCAGCCAACGTCGAGGTCGTGGCTAATCCCTGGGTTATCGCTGAGGACAATGGCCAGTGGTATGGCCGCACCTTCGAGTGGATGCGACCCGGTCAGACCTGCAAGAACCGGTCGTCGGTGGCTGGAGACCACACGGGGGCCTGGCCCTTCGCTCCTGGTGAGAGCTTCCAGCCTACTCCCGGGGTGACCTACTACTTCATGGTCTCTGCTCCGGCACGCTTCGGCTCGGTGATGACCGTGGCTGAGCGCAGCAACCTCGTCCCAGTCGTCTGGAACTGAATGTTGCGCCTGGCGATTGAAAAGATGATGACGCGCCTGCTCCCAGCCCTCTTGTGTCTCCTGGCTCTCGGTGTCGCCTGTAGTGATAACTCTCTACTTAAGAGGGGGAATGGGGACTACCTCGTTGACGACCCGAGTGACGACGACGATGACGACACGTCGGTCGTCTCAGATGACGATGACGGCACCCCGTACGACGAGGAGCCGCCCCGTTGGCTGGACGACTGTCCCCCAGAAGCGGTCCAGGCCACGGGCTTCTTTGGACCGGATGGTGAAGACGAGATCTATGTTTTCGCCAACGGTCAGACGGAGAGTACTGGCACGCTCGTTGTCGCGGCAGCGGGGACCTACGCGGTCTATGACACCGACGTCTATGAGAGTGGGGCCAGTCAGATCAATGAGAGCGGCTATCTGAGAATCCGCAACGAACAGAACCAGGACGGCCTCCCTATCTGGGGTAACTGTGAGTCTGAGTACATCGTTCAGGACGGCGATAATGATGGTGGCGCGCCCGCACCGCTGATCTATCTGGGAAGCTTTCAGCTGACCGAGGGTGAGAATGCTCTGACCCTGCACCATTTCTGTCCGCTGTTTCGGCAGGGACTCTGTGAGGGCTATCACATCGGTGAGTCTGCCGGAGACAACAGCTGCCTCGGTAACGGGGTCAACTCCCTGCACCTGACCGCCGGGGGCATCTGCCTGGTGCCCCGCTAGCTCCCAGGAGAGCCCCCAGACACAGCCACCTGCTAGGCTCGGGTCCTGCATGGGGGTGTTCGTAAAGATGTACTGGTTTGGCTCTTTCCTTCTTACCTGTCTGCTACTCACCGCGCCTTGTGGTTGCCGTGGCAACGATGACGACAGCGCAGCGGGTGACGATGACGACAGCGCAGTAGGCGATGACCACGACAGCACGCCCCCTGAGTTCAGTACTGCAATCAACGTCATCCTGCTGGCCGTGAACTACGCAGGCGGAAGCAACGCGTGGCACGCTGGCGAGCAGGTCCAAATCGAGCTCGAGATTGAGAACGCCGGGCCTCTCGACGCCTTCAATTATCCTCAGGTTCATCTGTCTGCTGCTGCGGTTCCCGGCACGGTCAATCCACCGGCTGCCGAAGAGACGTTCTTTGGCGTCTCGATGGAGAATCCTATGAACTGGTCCCTCACTTTCGAGGCGGATGAGAGTGCCGCAGCCCAGATCGTCGAGTTCACCTCGGTCGTCGTCCCGATGAACCCGGAATGCGGTGAAGACGAGTACTCCCCCTGTTATGAAAGCGAGCCCCTCATCTTCGAAGTCGCAATCGAGTAGTCTAGAGCTACAGGTCGCCTGGCCTGGGGTTGTTTGCTCTGGGAGGTAGGGCGAAGGTCTGAGTCATGCCATGCTCCCCGATGATGATGAACACC
>CAZEIY010000550.1:0-3024 GCA_964512375.1 uncultured Rickettsiales bacterium
GCTCGCGGCGTGTGCTGGCAGCACTGACTTGAACGCGGCAGACGCGAAGAGCAATGCGCAGACGGCACCCACTTCGGGTTTGCCGGCGACGGCGATCGAGGGCGAACGAGGGGTCGCTGTATTTGCCGGTGGCTGCTTTTGGTGTGTGGAGTCAGCGTTCGACGAACTCGATGGTGTGTTCTCTGCGGAGTCTGGCTACACGGGAGCTGCGAAGAAGAATCCCGGCTACAACGAAGTCGCCGCAGGAAAGACCGGCCACGCTGAGGCGGTACGAGTCGTCTTCGATCCGGCAAAGATCAGCTACGAGAAGCTGGTCGAGATCTTCTGGCACAACATCGACCCCTTCCAGGCAAACGCCCAGTTCTGCGACTCCGGCAGCCAGTACCGCTCCGAGCTGTTTTTCAGCGGCGAACAACAGCGCGCTGTCGCCGAGAAGAGCCTCCAAGCAATACAGAAACAGTTTGACCGACCAGTGGTAACGAAGATCACAGAGGCCGGCACCTTCTGGTTGGCCGAGGAATACCATCAGGACTTCCATCGCAAGAACCCCGCGCGCTACTTCAGCTATCGCCTGGGCTGTGGCCGCGACAAGCGACTCCGCGAGATCTGGGGCGTGAGCCCGCACTGAGTGAACATTCGAAGTCCCCGACAAAGAGAGATATCCATGGCCGCCAAATCAAGTCCGACCCGTTCCCTACGCAAAGCCCTCGCGCTCGCTGCTCTCCTCAGCGCCGTCGTCCTTGTGGCGTGCGGTGGGGGCGCGCCCGAGCCCCTTGCCGAGGCCATCATGGACTGCGGCGCGGATCACCCCCTGGTTGGAGCGACAGCCACCCTGGAGACCCACTTCCACCAGGTCGCTGGCGTCGCCACCGTCATCGATAACTGCACGGTGGAGACCACAGACTTCGTCTTCGACGGTCAGGGTCTCGATGTACGAGCTGTGCTCTCGGACGATGCTGACTTTGAGAGCTACGACGTCCTCAGCGAAGACCTGCGCGGCGACGGCCCCTATGAAGGTACGACTCTCACTCTGCCCCTTCGTGAAGGGATGACGCTCGATAGCGTCACCCACCTCTCCATCTGGTGCGTACCCGCGGGGGCGAGCTTTGGAGATGGTGTGTTCGCGCAGCCCTGAAGAGGCTGCGACTCAGCTCGACTCATCAAACGCAGCAGGCAGGACGAAGAGGCCATTGGCACCCGGGATGAATGGCAGCACGTCGAGCACTGCAGCCAACTCGATGGCCCCGTAGATGTGCGGGAACTCCATACCGTTCTCGTAGCAATCCTCGAATCTAAGCTCGGCAGCGAGGCTGCTTGGGTCGATGCAGAGTAAGAGCAGATCGAGACGACCAACGAAGCACTCGTTGGCGGGAATAAGGAGTTGCTCCCTGGTCGAGCAGTGGATGAAGCCCTCGTCGTTGAGGGACTCGCACCGATATTCACCGCGAAGCCGAGCCTCCTGCCAGTCCGTTTGCGTCGCAATGTGCAGGACGATTGGGGTGCCCTTCACAGCAGCTCCCGCAGCTGCGAGTGAAAGTGCTGCAGGCCGCGCTCATGCTCGGGGGAATACTCAGACCGTCGGGCTCGCAATGACCGAAGACCACGGGCGACGGACTCGACCACTACCTCGTCTTCGCGTTCGACCACATCGAGGCCACTGCCCGCACCTACCCCCGAGAGAGAAGGGTTCCACTGCCAGGCCTCAAACTCGATGCGAGTAAGCTCGGACGACACCGGCAGGACCCGATTGAGAGATACCCCCCAGGGATAGATGTTGAGCATCGTGGTCGGAAACAGCCACAGGTACCACCCGGCTACTCGCTCCTCGCCGGCAAAGGCAGGCTCGCCCGGAGCCGCGATCCCCACCTGCAGCGAGCCACCATCGAACTCCTCGTAGCGATAACGCTTCCAGTCGAGGGCCCCTGACAGTCCCGGATGCACGAACGGGATGTGCAAACCCTCCAGGTAGTTCTCGACGTAGAGCGCCCAATGCGCTCGCACTGACCAGCTACTCGATAGGGAAGCATCGAGACGTAGCTCGTCCCAGGGCAGCGGTACAAGACGCGGATCGAGTGATGGAAAGGGCTGAGTGGCCTCGAGTGCGGCAAACAGAAAGGGGCCAAGTCGGGCTAACTGCACAGGCTCAAGATCGCCGCTTGGATCAGCGAAGCCAGGCGCGCTTCGCAGACGGCCATCGAGGCCAAAGCACCTACTGTGGTAGGGGCAGCGAAGCTGACTGACGATGCCAGGCTCTAGCACCACCTCTGCTGCCCGATGACTGCAGACATTGCTCAGACAGCTCTCCCCTCCCCCCTCATGCCGAAGCAGTACTACAGGCTCATCCAGCGAGCCTGGTAGTAGGACCTGGGGGCTCACGGAGCCGGCCTGTTCCCCCAGCGACGACGATGACGCGAGGTAGTGCCAGGAGCGTCCAAGAACTTTGCACCGCTGCTGAGCGAACAGATCGGGGTCGATGTAGAAGTCCGGCGACAAGCCGCGCGTGTCGTGTCGAGAGTCCACGGACAACAACCTTTACAAGCAGAAGGATCGTGACATTATGCGCGCGCCCTTGGGGCAGCCGCGGAGGAAATAATGCAGAGCAACGAGCACTTCGATGTCGTCATCATGGGAGGAGGCTACGCCGGTAACGTTCAGGCACGCCACCTCCTACGAAAGATCCCGGGTATCAGGATCGCGATCGTAGACCCCCGCTCCGACGAGAAGGTCGCGTCGATCCACAAGATCGGCGAGAGCACCGTCGAAATCGGTGCCATCTTTCTGAGCAAGGAGTTGGGGCTCATCGACTACATGATCGAGAACCATCTGCCGAAGTGTGGCCTGGCCTTCCACTGGCCCCGCGACCCCGCCAAGACCGACACTATCGACGACTACTACAGCATCTGGCCGCCGCGCTTCCCCAAAGTAGGGACGTTCCAGGTGCACCGCGGCAAGCTCGAGCGTGACCTTCAAGCGATGAATCGCGAGGAAGGCGTGACCTTCCTGCAAGGGAAGGTAAAAGACTTT
>CAZEIY010000551.1:0-3022 GCA_964512375.1 uncultured Rickettsiales bacterium
CCGATCCCCGTCGTCATCGAGCTCATCGATGGGAACCACCGTATCGCAGTCGTTGTCGGCGCCATCACAGACCTCTGTGTTGCCTGGATAGTTGGCTTCGTCGTTGTCAGCACAATCCACTGAGGTCAGCGATCCGTCGCAGTCTGCATCTTCAGCCACTACGGTGGAGGTCGCGCTGTTGTCATCGCAGTCAGCAGCCGTCAGCACACCGTCACAGTCGACATCGGCAGCGCTCGCGCCGAAGCCGGCGCCCGTAGCCGCCGTGTCATCGCAGTCATCAGCGGTCAACACGCCGTCGCAGTCACCGTCCTCGGCCTGCACCGTAGAGCCCGAGTCGTTGTCATCACAGTCCGCAGCCGTGACCACGCCGTCGCAATCCGCATCCTCGGCAATTACAGTCGACAACGCATCATTGTCGTCACAGTCGTCGGCAAGGGGCACCCCGTCACCGTCTTCATCGACAACCGCTGGAGTCGAGTCGTCATCATCACCAACCGCCGAGTCGTCATCGTCGGCAGGCGCGGTGTCGTCATCGTCGGCAACCGCAGTGTCGTCATCGTCGGCAACCGCGGTGTCGTCATCGTCGGCAACGGCTGTGTCATCATCGTCGGCAACGGCTGTGTCGTCATCGTCGGCGATCGCCGTGTCGTCGTCGTCACCACCAGTGAACTGAAGACAGCCGGAGAAGAGGACGAACACAGCAAGCAGACTGAGCTGCCTGAAGAGGGGGAGCAGGGTTCTGGACACGGGAACTCCAGGAAAAGTCAGGAGGTGGCGCAGGTTGGAAGGAACAAGCTAGTGCAAACGAGGCGGCGATTCCAGGGCACTGATCCGCTCGGCCAGGGGCGGATGGGAGCTGAACAAGGCTCCAAATCGATTTCCTCCAGGACGAATGCCGAAGGCTGCCATCGATGCGGGCAACTGGCTGGGCTCGCCACTATCGAGACGCCGAAGAGCAGAGACCATGGCTGATGCCCCAACCAGCGCGGCGGCGCCCGCGTCGGCACGAAACTCCCGGCGGCGGCTGAACCACATCACCACGATGGACGCCAGGATGCTGAGCAGGATCTCGAGGATGATGCGGGTAACGAAGTAGCCGATGCCAAGCCCCTTGTTGTTGCGAAACACAACACGGTCAATGGCGAAGCCGATGGCGCGGGCTAGGAAGATGACAAAGGTGTTCATCACCCCCTGCATCAAAGCCATGGTGATCATGTCGCCATTCGCTACGTGGGCCACCTCGTGGGCAAGCACGGCCTCGACCTCTTGTTTGCTCATGGTGCGAAGCAGCCCCGCGCTGACGGCTACCAGCGCCTTGTTCCGGCGCGCACCGGTCGCAAAAGCGTTGGGTGCGGGCGAAGGGAAGATCGCGACCTCAGGCATACCAATACCTGCCTGACCAGCGAGACGCTCGACCGTAGCGAGCAGCCAGGCCTCGTCGCCACCGCGAGCCTGGGTGATGACCACGGCACCCGTCACCCGCTTGGCGATGAACTTGGACAACGCCAACGACACAAAGGCGCCGAGAAAGCCAAACACGCCCGAGAACAAGAGCAGTTGCCCGTAGTCGAGGCCCGTGCCGTCGAGCTTCAGGTAGCCGGTGAAGCCCACCAGGTTGAGGACGATGCCAAGGAGCACCAACACCAGGATGTTGGTGAGCAGAAACAGGGTGATTCTTGTGAACATGGCGGGAGTTATAGCAAAGGCTGGAGCGGTTAACGCACGAACAGGCCGTGGGGGTTGAAGTCCGATGTGTAGGTGTTACCCGCTCCCCACCAGTGGGCATTGATGTTATTGAGCTCACTGGCAATGTTCATGTCGTGATAGCCGGCACCAAAGCCCCAGTCACTGACGCAGCGGGTCTCAATCCCATCGTGAGGCCCATAGTTACCCGAACCTTGACGAAAGAGGGAAGCCGCGACTACACCGCCGGCGTGGCCATGAGCCAGGCCGGTATGACCCGCGATGCCACCGGTGATGTTGTAGCTGTAGTCATAACCCAGGAACCCATACTTATTAGCAGAACAGTCATTGTGATGAGTTGGGTCCGGATAGGCGTCATAGTCAAGGTTCTGAATACCGCCCGAAAGCAATTGTCCATCATTGATGCGACTACCAGCATCGACCACGTCATAGACGCTGGTGTGATTGCCTGGATGACGCCAGGCAATGTGCCGCGCTGCGGTGTTCAGACTACGCACCATGACATCGCTAAAGGCCACAGTCTCGTAGCTGATACCGATTGCGTTCTCTGCGCTAAGAGCGGTGATGTCACCCTGATAGTTGCGATCACGCCAGAAGCCTGTATCTACTCGATTGCCTGTCGAAGAAGTACCATCCAGCTTAGCGATGAGTGTCCAGCCTCCTCCCACCGAACTCATGTCACAGTAGACCTCGAAGGCTCCTGTGCGAGCGGGATCAATAAAGTGAGGTCCATCCGTTGGAGCACTTCGTGTGTTGAGGATCTCGTTACAGGAAGCACCAGGACAGGCTGCGGTTCCCATATCACTGGTGGGGTCAAATTCTGTGCCACCGCCATCACAATCGTTGTCCTGCCCATCACAGACCTCTAATGCCGCTGAATTGATCGTAGCCTGAGTATCATCGCAGTCGGTCGCATCCTGGACAGTCCCGCCCAACTGAGCACACGACAGCGTGCCTGAGCTGGCATTTCCGTAACCATCGCCATCGTTATCCAGATACCAAATGGTGGCATCCACGGCCCCATCATCGACCGTGCCGTCGCAGTCATCATCAGTGCTGTTGCAGATCTCTGATGCGTTGGGGTGGATGTCGGTCCCGCCATTACTGGAGTCGTCATTGCAGTCGGCCGTGTTGTCGGCATAGCCGGTAGGCTGAGTGCACGAAGAGATCGGCGTCCCCGCCAGTCCAAACCCATCCCCATCGTCGTCCACGTACCAGTTGGTCGCGTTCAGAGCGCCGGCCTCGTCAATGCCATTAGCGCAATTGTTGTCCACCCCATCACAGATCTCGTAGCTGGTGGGGTTTGTCGCCGCGTTGC
>CAZEIY010000552.1:0-3020 GCA_964512375.1 uncultured Rickettsiales bacterium
CACGACTGCGCTCGCGTCGTGGAAAACATGGAGGTGTTCATGAGACAGGTGGCACCGCAACTTCCTGGAGAGCCATCATGAGACACACGGGACCGGCAGCGGACATCTATCCGAGCAGCCCTCTCGGTGAGCAGGTCGATGGCATCGCAACTGGACGCGATGTGGACTGGGAGCCCCTCGTGGATTTCCGTCGCAACCATGTCAGCGAGACCACGATTCATGGAGCGGTCGCCTGGGTGCACGGAAAGCAGCTTGTCCACTCGTTTGGTGGTGAAGTGCTCTGCTATGGGCGAAGCATGATGAAGCCTTTCATGATCCGCGTGTTTGCGGAGCAGTTGGCCCAGGAGACGAGCCCCGAACAGCGAGCGATCGCACTGAGCAGCCACAATGGCGATGCCATTCACGTGTCCACCGCTCAATCACTCTTGCCTGAGGAGGACTGGGGCTTCATGCAGGCTCCTTTGGACACCCCTTTGATACAGTTCGGAAGGCAGGTCCGCCGTCCTCGACGATGGTTTCACACCTGCTCGGGTGAACACGCTGGCATCCTGTTGGGCTGTAAGCGGCGTGGATGGCCCATGGCTGGCTATATGCTGCCGAATCACCCATTCTTCGCCGCCTACGTAGCCGAATTGCGCAGGTTTCTCGGGTCTGACTGGACACCTCTGCGTGTCTCTCGAGACGGATGCGGGCTGCCAACACTCTCCAACACCGTGGCTGAGCTAGCTCAATCCTTCGCTGGGCTCGTCGCCAGCCGAGACGACGACTGGATCTGGCAAGCGGTCACGGAGCATCCCGATCTCATCGGTGGTTTCAACCGCCTTGACTCCACGATACTCAAGTCTTGTGCGGGAAAGGTGCTCGCGAAAGAGGGAGCTGATGGTCTGCTTGGACTATCGATCATCCACCCGAATTACCCGCAGGGCCTCGGCGTCGTAGTGAAGGTAGCGCATGGTTGGAACCCACAGGCGACCTGGTATGTCGCGCGCTCGATTCTTGGAGTCCTGGGCTTCCACCTACGCAACCCCTACCCCCTGCACCGCCAGAAGGCCTTTATTGTGCCCGGGGTGGTGCCAGACAAGTACCAGAGCGCGCTTGAGGAGATTCCCACCTGGGACAGGTGGGACCCCGATCAGGACCGCTTCTATTACGACTGGCGGAGATTCTTGAAAGCGCCGGTCCAGGGGGCAGAGGCAGAGGAGGAGAAACGATGAGTTCAGGAAGAATAGTGGCGGGATGCCTCGCTCCGCACCCTCCTCATCTGATCTACGCCCAGAACCCGAGCGAGAATGTGCCAGTGGCCAGCGGATCGGGAGCATGGAGACCTCTCCTTGATGGCTACCAGGCCCTCAGAGACAGCCTCGCCAGCCAAGACTTCGATGTTCTCATAGTTCACACTCCGCACTGGAAGACAGTGATGGGTAACCACCTGCTTGCCTGCCCGAGGTTTGCTGGGCTCTCTGTGGATCCAATCTTCCCAAACCTCTTTCAGTTCAACTATGACCTCCAGATTGATACAGAGCTCACCCACGAGATCATCCGACAGGGACTGGACTCGGGTCTGGTGATGCAGGCCATGGAGAACCCCGACTTCAGGGTCGACTACGGAACAATCACGAGCTGTCATCTCAGCAGGCCGCAGTGGGATATTCCCATCGTCGTGGTCTCATCGTCCCGCTCGTATTTCTACTACGGCAACGACGTTGGAGATCGTGAGATGCTCGCTCTGGGCCGCGCCACTCGCACGGCGGTCGAACGCACCGGACGCAAGGCGGTGCTGTTGGCCTCTACCTCGCTGAGTCATCGTCACTACACCGAAGAGCCAGATGACCCGGAAGACCCTCGATTTGAGGGCATCTACAACGCGAACCAGGCAGCATGGGATGAGCGCATCCTGGGATTGATTCGGTCCGGCAGGTGCGACCAGATTCTCGAGGAAATGCCCGACTTCATCGAGCAATCCGTTTCGGAATGTAAAGACGGAAGCTTTACCTGGCTGCTGGGCGCGCTCGGTATCCCTAACTACCCCGGTACCATCTATGGCTACGGCAGCGTCATAGGAACCGGCAATGCCATCGTCGAATGGCGCCCAGAGGAGCATTCAACATGAGTGGCAGTGTGATTGGCGGATTGGTCGTTCCTGGCTTGCCACACCCACTGCTAGCCCCCGACCAAAATCCAGGCTGGCGCTCACTACACAACTCGTTCATCAAGTTGCGAGGGGTGATCGAAGAACTTCGCCCGGACCTGTTGCTGCTCTATAGCACCCAGTGGGCGAGTATCATCGGCCACCAGATCCAGGCGGACCCAAAACCAAGCTGGACGCTGGTTGACCATGATTTTCACCAACTGGGCACGCTTCGCTACTCGCTGCGCATGGACTCAGAGTTTGCCCACGCGTACGAGGCTGCTGCCAGAGGGCGTGGCCTGACTGCTCGGACAGTCAGCTATAGGGGCTTCCCAATCGACACTGGATCGGTGGTAGCTCTCCAGCTGCTGGACCCGGATAATTCGATCCCTGCCTGCGTAGTGTCATGCAACATGTATGCAGATCGTGCCGAGACGATTGTTCTCGGCAAGGCCGCTGCGGATGCTGTCAGGAATAGCGGCCGACGGTGCCTGGCAGTGGCAGTCACTTCCCTCTCAAACCGTAAGTGGACCCATCCAATAGAACCCATAGACGACCGCATCCACTCCCAAAAAGACGATGAGTGGAACCAGAAGCTGCTGGAACTACTTAGCAAGGGAAGACTTGAGGACGTCAGTCAGCTGGCCCGTCAGTTCACAGCCCAGGCCTACGGTGACAACAAGCTCAAGGCCCTATGGTGGCTTGCCGCCTGCGTTGGTCAGAACAACGGCTACATGGGAGAGGTCCATGACTACCAGGCTGTCTGGGGCACAGGTGCGGCGCTGGTGAGCTTGATCCCTGAGCCCGTCTCCGGTGCAGACCTTGAGTATGATGAAGACGATGTTGAGAACTACCAAGGTGACCGTAGCGTCTTGTCGTTGACTAGCTGAGT
>CAZEIY010000553.1:0-3018 GCA_964512375.1 uncultured Rickettsiales bacterium
GCATCATGGAGGAGGGGGTGTCATGGAAGTTCACGACCGGACACATGAAGCCCATGGTCGACATGGCCTATGGACTGCAGCTGTATCCAGCCGGCAATCCTCCCCGCCTGCCGCTGCGATCACGCAATGTGGACGACCTGAACGTAGCCTTTCAGTCGGTGAGTTCCGACTGGGCCATGCGCAACATGCTCAGTCACAAGACCTACGATGGAACCACACGGACGGTATCCAACAGTCCCGTCGATCTGAGCGGCGAGACCGACTACTCCGACACGGTGAAGATCCACGAGGTCGACCTGAGCGAGGCACTCGTGGATGGCCGCGGGCTGGTCCTGATCGAGGCATGGTCAAGAGAGATGCGTAACTGGAAGGGCGCAATCCAAGTGCAAAGGACTCTCCTCCAGGTCACCGACCTGGGCACGACCCTCAAGCTAGGCCCGGATGGCGTCACCGCCTGGGTCACCAGGCTCTCTGACGGCAAGCCGGTCGAGAATGCTGATGTGAGCGTCTATGTCGGCACGGATCACGCCTGGACCGGCAGCACAGGTGCTGATGGGGTGGCCTCGTCGCCTCCGATCCTCACCCCCGACTGGAGGAGCTACAAGCAGCCGCTGTTCGTAGTGGCCGAGCTCGGCGAAGACAAGGTGATCACCACCCACCGGGACCCACACAAGCTGTCCACGTACGACTACGGCTTCTGGCCCACCTCACCCAACACGACACAGCAACTTCGAGCCCATTCTTTTGCCGATCGAGGCGTCTACAAGAGGGGTGAGGTCGCGCACATCGCGCTCACCGCACGCCTGGCTGGCCGCGACGGACTATCGCTGGCTGAGGGTGCTGAGGTGAACTGGAAGTGCAGTGATACCCGTGGCGCCGAGATCGCCACAGGCAGCGGACAGCTCGACCGACATGGAGCATTCAGCTTCGACGTCTCCCTACCTGATGAGATTGCGCTGGGCACAGCATCCTGCCGCAGTGAGATCAAGACGATGGGTTGGGCAGATCCCGGACAGAGGTCTCGGACTGAAATTGCCGGCAGCACCTGGACAGAGATCCCGGTCAAGGCCTACCGCGCCCCCACCTTCCGGGTCGACGTGAGTGGCCCCGCTCACGCAACGGTGGGCGAGTCGCTGACCGCGGTTGGCCGCGCGCGCTACCTGTTTGGCGCACCCATGGTGGGAGCCGATGCAAGCTGGACCCTGCGGGCCCAGGAGACCGACCCACAGCCCCCGGGATGGGACGAATTCAGCTTCCGCAACAGCGGCAAGCCCTGGTGGGAGCCAACTCACCACCCCGTCGAGATGTTGTCTCAATGGGAGGGAGCGCTCGACAATTCAGGCGAGGTGCAGATCAAGCACCACCTCGCCACCACAGACAAGCCCAAGACCAGAACCTTCACCGTCGAAGTAGAGGCAACCGACATCGCCCGCCAGGCAATCGCCAACCGCAGTGAAGTGCTCGTACATCCATCCAACACCTATGCAGGCATACGCTTCGTGCAGGGGCTCGGAGAGGCCGGGCAGCCCCTGGGTGCCGAGGTGGTCGCAGTGACACCTGGCGGTGAGGCCGTTGCCGGAGCGCCTGTAAAGCTGTCCTTCGTCCGGCGCACCTGGGACACCGTTCGCCAGAAAGATATGGACGGGCGCTGGCAGTGGGTAAACACCCCCAAGGACACCGTCGTGGAGAGCCGAGAAATCAAGAGCAGCGAGCAGGCCAAGTTGACGAATTGGACACCGCCCGAGGGCGGCTACTACCTGCTCCGTGCCGAGGCCCGAGACGAGGAGGACCGCGTCTCACATAGCGAGAGCGGCATCTACGTAACCGGCGAGGGCGCCTACTGGGCACGAGATTCCAGCAACAAGGTCGAGTTGGTGCCCGATCGGCGCCGCTATCGACCCGGCGATACCGCCCAGGTGCTGGTTAAGGCTCCACGCCCCGGCCTGCACGCGCTCCTCACCGTCGAACGAGAGGGCGTACTTCGCCGCTCTGTGCACCTGCTGAAGAGCACTGCTGAGTCCCTACCCATTGAGATCGACGAGCAGTCAGTCCCCAACCTGTTCGTCAGTGTGGTCCTGGTAGAGGGCGCGCCGCCTGCTGACTCGCCGCAGGGTGTCCTGCCCGAGTGGTTCCTCGGCTACACGAAGCTCGACATCGAGCCCGCTGGACGCCGCCTCGATGTCGAGATCGCTACCGACTCAGCGCAATATCAGCCGGGCGATGAGGTGACCACGACGGTGCAGGTCAAGCGCGACGGTCAGCCCGTCGGAGGCGCACACATCGTGCTCTATGCCGTGGACTATGGGGTGCTCTCCCTGACTGGCTACAAGACGCCAGATGCCATGGCAGGCTACTACGCTCATCACCCGCTTCGGGTCTACACAGCCGACAACCGCACCCAGATCCTCGACCGCAGCGACTACCTCTCAAAGGGAGCCGACTCGGGCGGCGGAGGTGGAGAGGATGGGCTGCGCACGCACTTTGTCACCACGCCCCTGTGGAAGCCCAATGTCGAGACCGGCGAAGACGGCATCGCCGAGGTCCGCTTCAAGCTGCCGGACAACCTGACCACCTTCCAGCTCATGGCCGTAGTTGACGCGGATGCGGGGAGCTTTGGCTCCGACAGCCACGAGCTGGAGGTCGCCCGTCCCCTGATGGCCCAGCCGGCGCTGCCGCGACTGCTTCGTACCGGCGACCTGGCCTTTGCCGGTATCGTCGTACACAACAACACCGACGAAGAACGGGATGTACTGGTCACCGCACAGGCCACCGGCGTCACGCTCGAGGGGGCGCCCCGCACAGTGCACATGGCGGCAAACTCAGCCCAAGAGGTCGCCTTTGATCTGCGAGAGCCCCAGCCCGGCACAGCCGAGCTGCTCTTCGAGGTCAGCGCCGGCGAGCACCGCGATGCCGTCAGGATCACCCTGCCAATTCACCAACCGCGCGCTGTGGAGACTGTCGCCACGGCTGGCAGCACGACCGAGGTGGCCTCCTGACTCCCAGGGTGGGGGGGAGTTA
>CAZEIY010000554.1:0-3017 GCA_964512375.1 uncultured Rickettsiales bacterium
GCTTGTATGGCCTTGGGGAAGGGACTGCGCACGTGGTCGTGGTCGTGGAACCAGATCTCAGGGTCCATCCGAACCTCCATTGAAAGACGGATGTCCGGGGTCTGGCCAGATCCGGACTCTCAGGGTGAGTTTTGATACAGCTTCCATGTGCTAAATGGCTCGACTCTCGAGACTGGACTTGTCTGCACAGGGTCCGCTCTTTCCCCACAGCGCAAAGTGTCGGATGGTTCCAGGAGCATGGGAGATCAAGCTTCCTAGAATCAGGCAAGCCCATAGACTTTCGAGCAATATTGGGCGATAGATCAGGCCAGCACAGAGAGCCACGAGCTTCAAAAAGACCACCCAAAAACTCAGGTATCGAAAGTGAGCAAGACCATCGCGCAAGAGCTTGTCAGACACCAAATAGAAGCCTGAGAGGACGAGAACGAAGCCAGAGGAATGGGGGTCTGTGCCGGAGAAGACAGCACTCATGAAGAGCACAACCGAGCCAATATGCACCGTCCGAACTGCAATTCGAATACCCCTACGCGCCAGGAATCGTCTATTTATAGAGCCATAGAGGCCGCAAGCTTCGTGCCATAGAGCGGCGGGCTCGAACCAGGAAGGGGAATCCCCCCAGAAATCCTCCCGGCAGGAAAGCAACATCCCGACCCGACCAGAGGACTCGACCGAGTATGGCACGGCAATTGCTATGTAAAGGTTCCAGACCCGGAGAGAGCCCATGGCTGCTGTGCGTTCAATACCGTCAACACAGGCCAGCTTCCACCCTTTTCGTTCAGCCTGCGACGAAGCAATGGCAGCGCACGCGAGCCTGAGGGCCAGAATGCACAAGCTTGACGCTGCGCTGTCCGGGCTCGAACTCTCCCCGCTCTTCAATGCACCATGGGCACACTTCACCACCGGCCTGCAGCACTACTTCGATGCCGAAGAGGGCTCGGTCTTTCCGGCACTGCTTGCCCTCTCCAGTGGTGAAGATCCGGACGATGAAGGCGTAATCGCTCACATCCAGGGGCTCCAGGGAGAGCTCGACACCCTCCGTACAATCTCCGATGCCCTGCGAGCTGCAGCCATCGAGACAGCCGAGCTGGAGCGCCCCATCCTCGAACTGCTCGACGATCTCGAAGCTCACACGGACTGGGAGGAAGAGAACATCTTTCCGCTGGCGACCGCGCTGCTCAACCAGTACCAAGCCAGGGCGAGCGCGGGCGAGTCGGCCGGCAAGACCAATCGGACAATCCGCCACACGCGAGGCGTGTGCCACACCTGCCTCAAGGAAGTGCCCGCCGAGGTCACCCGGCGAGAGGACATCGTGCGCCTCGACAAGCATTGTTCAGAGCATGGGATCACCTCGCAGGTGCTGTCCTATTCGCCCGACTACTGGGAAGAGCTCGATCGCTTCTACTTCAAGGTCAACCGCGACTCCTGGCCACAGCGCGACTACATCGTGCGCATGACAGAGCGGTGCAACCTCGACTGCCCGATCTGCCTGGCCAAGGCCAATACCGAGGAGACCCCCGACCTCGACCTGAGCGGCCTCGAAGACCTGCTGAACAGCCGACGTGGGATCAAGGTCGATCTCATGGCCGCCGAGCCCACCCTGCGCGAAGACCTCGAGGACTGGATACGCAAGGTCAAGGCGACCGGCAACATCGCAGCACTACACACCAATGGCCTCAAGCTCGCCAACCGAAAGTACGCACAGAAGATCAAGGATGCCGGGGTCGACGAGGTCTTCCTCCAGTTCGATGGCTTCGACGAGAACGCACACATGGTGCTTCGCGGTCGACCACTGCTCAAAGCGCGCATGGCCACCATCAAGAACCTGCGCGAGCTCGACATTGCGACCAGCCTCATCGTAGTCATCGCCAAGGGGCTGAACGAAGACGAGGTGGCCAAGACCTACCAGTTCGCTCTGAAGCCAGAGAACTCGCACATCCGCGAGGTCTTCTTCCTCGGCCTGAGAGTCCTCGGCAGCGCACGCGATGCCATGAAAGAGCAAGGCTCAGACATCGGCGAGATGACGCTGATGCCCGACCAGCTCATCGAGATGCTGTGCTCAGGTGACGAGAGCATTCAGCGCGAGGACATTCGGCGTTTCAACAAGCTGTATTTTGCTCTCTTGAGCGCTTTCAAGGTCAAGAAATGCCTCTACGTGCAGCACTACCTGATGGTGCGCAACGACGACGGTACGGCCACTCCGATATCGAAGCTCTTGGACCTGCCCGCCCTCGATGCAGCCGCGGAAAAATTTGGTGCAACACGAGTCAAGCATCCCCTGCGCGCCAAGGCGTTGCTCTTGGCAGCACTGGCCCGCCACGGCACCAGCCGAGAGACTGCAAAGATGTTGATTGATCTCGTGCGCCTGCAGATGCTCTTCAAGTCCGGGATGAACCTCAAGGAAGTGCCCAATCGCTTCTTGCTTTTGGGCTTCATCACCGCCTGCGACCCCCACAACTTCGATGCACAGGTGGCAATCAATTGCGGAAAGGGCGAACTGAGCGTCGACGGCGGCTATGTCGAGAGCGGTGCCGTAGCCAACGTCAACCGCGAGAGTCGCTTCGACTCGACCGATCGCCGCCCAGGCGAACTCAAGCGCTGAGCGAGGTCAACCCACGGCTATCTGGAGAGTAGCGAAGGGAAAACCTGCAAAAAATAACTGAGGTCTGAGAGAACGTGCGAGTCCTTCTGATCAATCCGTCAATTCGGCCCGAGCAGTTTGGTCGCTTTGCCTCTCTACTGGAGGCAATGCCCTGTGTCGGCGGCAGGACCACGGCCCGCAGTCTCTTTCTCTGACTGCAGTGCGGACAAGCCCAGCCATTGGCACCGAAGCTTCGCTTCAGCAGCTCACGCCAGGGTGTCCAGCGGGGAGCCTTGGAAGGGGAGGGTCGTGAGCACATCTTGGGATACACCGATGTTTCCCTTCCTCGGTGCGAGGAGCCACCGCTCCAGGTGGGGTCTTCAGGCCTGGATGGAGAACTCGGTCTGCCAGGCGGCACCGGTCGCGGCCGAGTCCAGGA
>CAZEIY010000555.1:0-3009 GCA_964512375.1 uncultured Rickettsiales bacterium
AGAGCGCATCCAAGAACCGCTGCTGGTCTTCTTTCGACTCCTGCATGATCTCAGTTAGCGGGGTAGGCTGAGCGTCGGGTTGGTTGGGATCGACAACCTGGTCAAAGTCATCACTGTTACGAATGACCTGCCCATAGACATCTTTCCTGTTCTCTTGCTTGCTCGGTATCTGGCTGAGGAAGCTCTGTTGGACGACCGAGAGCGCGGCCGCTTGTGCGCAGTAGTCCAGCAGGCCGTCCTCTGGCACCAGCATGACCGCTGATCCGTATGACCCATAGAAGGTCGTGTAGCCAATGATCTCCTTCTCCTCGAAGTCATGAGGCACAAGAAACCGCTGGTGCTGCGTGTAGTTGTCGTAGTCTCCGGCCTGTGTCTTGAAGATGTCGCTGAACAGCTGTAGGTACAACCCATCAGCTGCCGAATTCACCACCTTCTCGACCGTGAATTTCTCCGGGTTGTCGATGATGTAGACAAATTCAAATGGCTTGGTCTCTACGTGGGTCTTGGTTTCATCGAATGGGTTGTAGTGCAACTCGAGCTTGCCATCTCCAAAGAAGTTGCTCTCAGGTGCACCGAGCTTCATCAGGTGCTCGGTCTCCTTGAGTGCTGCATACCCGTTGGCGTAGATGCCATCCTTGTTTCGGCCCGCCTTGCTCAGGAAGACGGAGGGAAGAACCGCCACCCCGATCATGAACGCCTTGCCCACCTCGGCGGCGAGATCCTTGAGCAGGTAGGCGAGCGGCAGGTGCGAACCCGACCCTGTGCCACCCGCGACAGAATAGGTGAAAATGATGCGGATCTCGGAGGACCCCATCCGGCTGTGTCCGTGCTCGTGCGACTTGAGCTCTTCGATGAGTTTGCGGAACTTCGGGATGAGATCGGAGTGCTTGGTCTGGTAGTAGCTGCCCAGGCGCGACTCGATGCGGATCTGGCCCGCACCCGCGGTGTCTCCGGCCCGAAACCGGTAGTCCTGCGGGACCCACTGCGTAAAGTAGGTGTCCTCATCCAGGAAGTCCCGACCGCTCGCCAGGTTTGCATAGGCCCCCTTCTCGAAGTCACTGATGAGAAAGGCCTCGTCTGCGAGATCCCGGAAGCCCTCCAGGTCGTTGATGTTCGTGTCGATCATCGCGAACTTGGTGAGATCCTTGTACTTCTCGTCGTAGTCCGGGTGCATTCTGAGGTGCTGGGCCACGCGATGGGAGAGCTTGCAGCCGCAGCCGCCGAGCCCCACGAAAAGGGTGGGGGTCACCGTTCCGACCTTGCTCACCAACTCCTCTACGATTGTGCGCTTACCACTCGCCATCACTCTTCTCCCTTGTGTGCCTCGTCCCGAAGAACTCGATCAAAAAATAGACGCGCCCCAAGTTAAGTCCGTGTGTGCTTGCACTCATGGCAACAACCGCCATCCTGCCGCCTTGTTTTCTGAGGGGCGTGTATTCAGAAACATGATCCGCCTGCGCACTTCGTCGATATGAAGCTTTTCGTCTCGAGGAGACCGCTCATACCAGACCATGCCATCGACTCTCAGCTCATCGTTGTCGACATGGGGCTGTGAAATAACCCAGACGCTGACATCACCCTTCTTCAAGATGGCATCCATCAGCTGTGACTTGCCACGAATCCACAGGCCCTCTTGAGGATCTCGCTTCTTGGCTTGATAATCAGAGAGGATGTCTCGCCTTGACTCAAGGGCGAATGTCACGCCGTTCGGCCCCGTCTCACCCATGAACACCAGTCTCACCGTTTCTCGGTAATCGGGGGTCCTGGGCAGTCCAAAGTACAGGGGGTTGGCCTTTAGCCAATTCAAGACGCGGGGGGCAAGTCCGATCCTCGATCGGAACCGCTTCGTGATCTGCACAGGCACGAGGGTATCGTCCATCGCCTTGGGATCGAGTTCTTCATCCCACACCAACGGCACGAGGCGACGACCAACCTCCTTGGCGTTGATAAACCGACTGCTCCTGAACATGTTCACCACGTACAGCACCAGCAGGATGACCAGCAGAACGGAGAGCGCGATGCCGAGGCGCTTGGCCCAGCAGGCAGCAAAGCCCGCGGGCTGCACGCGGATGGTGACCTCCACCTTGTGTCGTTCGGTACTATCCGCCGGCACGAGGATCATGGTGGTCACGAACGGACCCGCCTTACAGCAAGGCGAGGCGGATGCCCGAAGAGTAAAGGCCGAGGCCCCGCCAGCAGTCACCGGGTAGACGTAGTGGGCCAGCTGCTCGTTGCTGTCCGACGCCTGGGCCATCTCATCGCGGTTTCGATCTGGATCGAGGATCACCAGGTCCACATGCCCATCGGCCACCTCGTCGGACCCCGGCAAGTAGATGTCCCACTCGGTGTCGACCTGGGCGTTTCCCCCAAGCGAGACCTTCAAGTCCTTCTCCTCCCCGCCAACGAGGTCGATCTCGAGGTCGCCGGGCATTCCGGCCTCGTAGACAATGTGTGCCCGAAACGCCGGCATGGCCGAGATCTCACCCCCGCGACCGTCTTCCATCGAGACCTTCACCAGGCCCTCAACGGCCCGGTCGATGTCTTGCGCCCCGCAGTAGCTCTTCATCCGGGCCATGACCTTGAAGGGCTGGCCTGCCGAGATGGGTTGAGACGCACCAGGGCTGCCGCTCTCCCCGAGGTTCTGGGCGAAGTCGATCACCAGACAGTCGGGCAACATGGCATTGTCCGCCAGGCTGACGCGGGCCTGGCCGGCAGGGAAATTCCCTTCTGCCGTGATCTCGACCGGAACGCGGTCACCAGGACGCAGGGTTCTGAAGTTGATCGGGTCAGGAGTCACGGTGAAGGCCACATTGATGGCCAACACCCGGGCAGTGTTGCTGACCATGTGCGCATCTTGCGCCGACTTGTCGATCAGGAACCGGGCACGGAAGAGGTGCGTGCCGTCCGCGAGCGGGGCTGTGGTCGCAGAGAAGCCCCGCGTGCCCTCCGGCACGGCGAACAGTATCTCCTTGTTGCCCGTGTCGAATCGAAGCGGGGCGGCCTCGGCGG
>CAZEIY010000556.1:0-2992 GCA_964512375.1 uncultured Rickettsiales bacterium
CGGCGTTTCCGCAGGGTCCTCTTCCTCGTAGACCGCAGTGCACTGGGCGAGCAGGCCGAGAGTGCGTTCAAGAACGTCAAGCTCGAGAACCTGCAAAGCCTCGATGAGATCTACGACGTCAAAGGCCTGGGTGATATCGCGCCTGACGATGACACCAGGCTGCACGTGGCGACCATCCAGGGGATGGTCAAACGACTCCTCTACCCCAGCGACGACGATTCCTACGTACCCGTTGACCGCTACGACTGCATCATCGTCGACGAGTCCCACCGGGGCTACAACCTCGACCGCGAGATGGGCGAAGGGGAACTCCAGTACCGCTCCCAACGCGACTACGTCTCGAAGTACCGTCGGGTGCTCGACCACTTCGATGCGGTACGCATTGGCCTGACCGCAACCCCCGCTCTCCACACCACCGAGATCTTTGGCCCTCCCGCCTACCAGTACACCTACCGGCAGGCAGTCATCGATGGCTTCCTGGTCGACCACGAGCCCCCAATTCGGATCATCACCCAGCTCAATCAAGAGGGGATTCACTGGCAAGCCGGTGAAGAAGTCACCGTCTACAACAGCAGGTCCGGTCAGGTCGATCTGTATAACGCACCGGACGAGATCGATATCGAAGTCGATGGCTTCAACACAAAGGTCATCACCGAGAACTTCAACAAGGTCGTCTGCGCCAAGCTCGCCGAGGAGATCGACCCGACTCTGCCCGGCAAGACGATGGTCTTTTGTGCCACCGACGCCCATGCCGATATGGTGGTGATGCTGCTCAAAGAGGCCTTCACAAAGGTCTATGGGGCAATCGACGATGACGCGGTGATGAAGATCACAGGCGCTGCAGACAAGCCTCTTCAGAAGCTCCGTCTGTACAAGAACGAAGCCCTGCCCAACATCGCGGTCACCGTCGACTTGCTCACCACTGGAATCGACGTGCCTGAGATCACCAACCTGGTCTTCATTCGAAGGGTCCGAAGCCGGATCCTCTACGAGCAGATGTTGGGCCGGGCGACCCGGCTGTGTCCTGACATCGGCAAGGAGTTCTTCCGCGTTTACGACGCCGTGGATCTGTACGCTGCGCTCGAGGACTACACCACCATGAAGCCGGTGGTGACCCGGCCGAAGCTCACCTTTGTGGTCTTGAGCAACGAGCTCATCGCAATCGATGACGACGACCATTGCGAGGCCGTGGTCGAAGACCTGTTGGTGAAGTTCCACAGACGAAAGAATCGCCTCACAGGGCAGCAGCTTTCCTCTTTCGAAGCCCTGGCGGGCATGGAACCCGAGGACTTTGGCGCCATGCTCAAGAGGAAAGACCTCTCTGAGCTGCGTGACTTCTTCGGGGACCATCCCTCGGTCGCGAGCTTCCTGGACAAGCTCAAGGGGCCGGGCGGCAAGGCTGTGCTGATCTCAGAGCACGAAGACGAACTCTTAGGCACCGAGCGGGGGTACGGCTCGGCTCAGCGTCCTGAGGACTACCTCGAGGGTTTCAAGACCTTCCTGCAGGTGAACGGTAACCAGCTGCCTGCCTGGATGTTGGTCATGCAGCGTCCCCGCGACCTGACCCGCCAGCAGCTTAAGGAGCTGAGCCTGGCGCTGGATGAAGCGGGCTACAACGTCAGCCGCCTGCGTACCGCCTGGAACGAGACCACCAACCAGGACATCGCCGCCAGCATCATCGGCTTCATCCGGAGCCAGGCTCTGGGCTCACCGCTCGTGCCCTACGAAGAGCGGGTAGACCGTGCGCTCAAGGCCCTGCTTGCCAAGCAGCCCTGGAACACGCCCCAGCGCAAGTGGTTGGAGCGCATCGGCAGCCAACTCAAGCAAGAGACCATCGTGGACAAGGCGGCGCTGGATCGCGGCCAGTTCAAGGCGCAGGGCGGCTTCAATCGACTCAACAAGATTTTCAATGGACGGCTCCAAGAGGTGTTGAACGACCTTCACGATGAGCTTTGGAGGGACACCGCATGACCACCACCCACGATATTGTCCAAAAGCTCTGGAGCCTCTGCCATGTGCTCCGTGACGACGGCATTACCTACCACCAGTACGTCACCGAGTTGACCTACCTGCTCTTTTTGAAGATGGCCGAGGAGACCGGCACCGAGGGCCAGGTGCCCGAGGGCTGGCGTTGGAACGCCCTGACCAGCAAAGAAGGCGTCGATCAGTTGACCTTCTATCGGCAGCAGTTGATTCACCTGGGAACCCACGGTTCCAACCGCGTGCAGGCCATCTACGCCAACGCACAGACCTCACTGCGCCAGCCCAGGAACCTCGCCAAGCTGGTGAGCGACCTCGACAGCCTCGATTGGTTCTCGGCCCGTACAGAGGGCCTCGGCGATATGTACGAGGGGCTGCTGGAGAAGAACGCCAACGAGAAGAAGTCCGGGGCTGGCCAGTACTTCACCCCCAGGCCACTCATCTCGGCGATGGTCAAGCTCATCGACCCCAAGCCCGGCGAGGTCATCAGCGACCCGGCGGCTGGGACGCTTGGCTTTCTCATCTGCGCCGACGCCCACATCAAGGCCCAGACCGACGACCTCTTCGACCTGTCCGAAGCCGAGCAGAACTTCCAGCGCAGGCAAGCCTTCTACGGTGTCGAGTTGGTCCCCGACACAAGGCGTCTGGCCATGATGAACGCCATGCTCCACGGCATCGACGGCGACATCATCCTGGGCGATGCGCTCTCACCGCTGGGCCAGAACCTGCCCAAGAGCAACGTCATCCTGGCCAATCCTCCCTTCGGCACCAAGAAGGGCGGCGGCAGGCCCACCCGCGATGACTTCACCTTCCCCACCTCCAACAAGCAGTTGGCCTTCTTGCAGCACATCTACCGGAACCTGAAGCCCGGCGGTCGGGGGGCGGTGGTGCTGCCCGACAACGTGCTCTTCGAGGACAAGACCGGCCAGCAGATCCGCACCGACCTGATGGACAAGTGCAACCTGCACACCATCCTGCGCCTGCCCACCGGCATCTTCTACGCCCAGGGCGT
>CAZEIY010000557.1:0-2986 GCA_964512375.1 uncultured Rickettsiales bacterium
GATCCCATCTCCACCCGGCGCCTTAAGACTTCCGAGAAACGAACAATGGCGTCTGAAAACCGACCCTCCGAGAGGTCCATCGCAGCCAGTGCTCCCAGCGCGGTCACTGTCTCAGCCGCACCCTCCCCGAAACGCAAAGTGCGTGCTTTGTGGACCGCTTCAAAGCCTTTCCTGGCTTCGTCCAGGCGGCCCATGTCACGACACAGCCAAGCTCTTACGTAGCGCGGCTCATCGTCATCCAATGCTGCACTATCAGTCTCCAGCCCCCAACGATTGACAACCTCCAGGCCCAACTCAAGCCACTGAGCGGTGATGCTCAACCGGCTTAGTGCTTGCAGGACAGACAACTCGATGCTCCCCGGACCGGAACGTGCCGACAGAGCCCCTGCCAACTCATCCTCGGGCCTCTCGAACCCAAGCACACGCCACCAGCCAATGGTGTCGTAGTCCGCGCCTTCTCGCCCAAGCAGCAGGTCGAGTTGGTCGAGATCGGTGAGCCAGGCATGCGCACTGCCTGAGTCATCGGCCATCAGCGCGTGATGCACTCCCCAGCGGGCGGAATAGACCCGAAGGCTGGGACGTCCCGAGGCAGCTTGTGCCTGGTGGAGTCCGAGGGAGCGATGCGCCTCAAGGACCCAGGGAGCCCTGGCCCGTGTCATCCGGGAGCTCCGGGCCACGCCAGCACCTTCTCGATCTTCTCACGCGCCTCACCCACCCGCTCATCATCTTCGCCCAGCAGCTCGACAAGATCGGCGACAACGGCTTCGGCGATCTCGGGGGTGGCGCCCTCGAGGACATCGCAGAGCGCGAGCCCCAAGCGAGCCAGGTGGTGTTTGCTGTCGGCGGGGTCGGACCAGGAAGCCAAGCATCCGGAGAACGACTCTCGTGCGTCGGAACGGTGGAGTTCGAGGAGACGAAGCCAGCCGATTCTCTTGTAGCTGGTAGCCACGTATGGGTGGGTTGCACCCAGGACCTCGAGGTCGATCGCCAGAGACTTCTCATAGTGCTCCAACGCCCGGGCGTACTCGCCAAGACTGTCGTAGACGCCAGCGATGTTGTTGTAGCTCGTCGCCACGTGGGGGTGGCCAGGGCCGACCGCCTTCAGGTCGATCGCCAGACACCTCTCGTAGTATTCCAGCGCAAGGGAGCAGTCCCCCAAGCTGTGGTGAACGAGGCCGATGTTGCTGTAGTTGGTGGCGAGCTCAGGGTGGTCCTCACCCAGAACCTCCCGTTCGATGGCCAGAGACTTCTCGTAGTACTCCAGAGCCAGGGCGTAGTCGCCGAGACGGCGATGGACCATTCCCAGGTTGTTGTACGTAAAGGCGACCTCGGGGTGTCCTGGGCCCAGGGACTTCAGCCTGACCGCCAGGGACTTCTCATGCTGCTCCAACGCCTGGGAGTACTCACCCAGGCTGAAATAGACCAATCCAATATTGCTGTAGCTGAGCGCAACGTCGGGGTGCTCAGCGCCCAGTCCCCGGAGCCTGATGGCCAGGGACTTCTCCTGCTGCTCCAGCGCCTGGAAATACTCTCCCAGGCTGGAATGGACCTCAGCGAGGTTGTTGTACATGAGGGCAACATCTGGGTGCTCTTCACCCAGGACCTTGAGCCGGATGCTCAGGGACTGTTCGTAGTACTTCAGGGCGCGAGGGTAGTCGCCCAGGCAGTCGTAGACACCACCGATGTTGTTGTAGCTGAGGGCTACCCTGGGGTGTTCCTCGCCGAGCAACGCCAGTTCGATAGTCAAAGACTGCTCGTAGCAATCCAGCGCCAGATAATAGTTATTGAGGCTGCAGTGGACCAGTCCGATGTTGTTGTGACTAATGGTGACGTCGGGGTGGTCCGCGCCCAGAGTATTCAGCTTGATGGACAGAGACTTCTCGTGGAACTCCAACGCCAACGGGTAGTTACCGAGGTTGTAGTGCACCTGCCCGATGTTGTTGTAACCAACAGCAACATCGGGATGCTCGCCGCCCAGAGCCCGCAGAGCGATGTCCTGAGAGCGTTCATAGTGCTCCAGCGCCAGAGGGTAGTTACCCAGACTGCGGTGGGCCAGCCCGATGCTGTTGTAGCTATGGGCAACCCTTGGGTGGTCCGGACCCAGAACCGCGAGCCGGATGGCAAGACACCTCTCGTGAAATTCCAACGCAAGGAGATAGGAGCCCAGACTCTCATGGACGCAGCCGATGTTGTAGTAGCTGTGGGCGACATCGGGATGTCCCGGACCGAGTATCCGCTCCAGCACCTGGCTCGACCAGGCCGCCAGGCGAGAGGCCTCGGCAAGGAGTCCAAAACCCTCAAGGATACCGCCAACGGTCTCGGCCACCTGCGCCCGAGTTTCCCCGCCGTGCACTGGTGGACCCAGCCGGTCCGCTACGCGCCCGTAGCCTGTCCGCGCGCGATCGAGCCCCACCAGGCGCCATGCTGCCAGCGGCTCCACCACCGTCTCCCACGCCCCCGCAAAGGCCGCCATGAAGTGCAGGTCGAGCATGCGCTCTTCGGCCTCATCCTTGCGGCCGGTCCACAACAGGTGGGCTACCCCGTGCCTCACGAGGTAGCGATTCAAGGAACTAACCCCCTGATCGGGTGTCCAGGCGCGGGCGGCCTCGCCGAAGCGGTCGTGGGCGAAAGCGAGAGCCGTCGAACGAAGGCGGGGCATCAGGGGGCCCGCTCCTCGGCCTTCGCCAGCCGCTTCCGCGCCGTCGCATGCAGGGCGGCCGCCTTCCTGGTCATCGCATGGGTCGGCCCCAGTACGTCGGACCGCACGGCCTCGACCTGGGCGGCCAGCGCGACGGCCTCTTCGCAGTGCTGGGCCTTGTGCAGGGTCGCAGCGAGTGAGTAGGCGACCTTGAGGTAGTCGGGGTGCCGGGATCCGCGGGTTCGCTCCAAGACCGCAAGTACCTCGCGCAGAAGTGGGATCGCCTCGTCGGGACGCCCAACATTGGCGTAGTTGATCGCGAGCTGCTTCACGCAGTGCTGAAGCTTC
>CAZEIY010000558.1:0-2982 GCA_964512375.1 uncultured Rickettsiales bacterium
CGCCGCTCCCTTTATCGCAGCCCGAAAGGAAAGAGGCTAGCGTCCCAGAGGCCAATTGTAAGAAGGTGCGTCGGTCCATTTGTCTCCTCCACCGGATACACCGATAGGCAGTGCTTACGTTAGTCGACCCCCGATGGTGTCGGATGACCGTCGTCAGCGGTTTTCCAGCCTTGTGAGCACTATTGACGAGGTCACCCCTACCTCAGCAGAGTGAAATGACGCCCCTTATCGGCCCTATACGTCCGAGCTTACAGGCGCTCTAACGTGGCTCTCCACCGATCCGGCGCCAGCTAGGCAAAGGCAACAGAAGACCTCTTGTCGGACCTATCCAGGCTCAACCACAGTTCGTGAGCCAGACCGGATCCTGCTCACAATCCTGCGGGCAGGCATCGCAGTTGCTCTGCTCGAAGTTGTCACAGAGGTCGTCGGGACACAGGGGCTGGCCTCCTCCGGGACCACCACCGCCGGGACCGCTGCCACCGGGGCCGCCGCCACTGCAGCTACCCTCGCCGCTGCCGGAAGATGGTGCGAGGCCGGTCAATTGATCAGCCAACTCGGCGCCGCGCTCCACCACAAAGGACTGCAGGCCGATAGCATTGCCGACGTCGCTGACGAGGCTCTGCTCGAAGTCGGCGGTAGAGAAGAACTTGGTCTGGTCCGCTTCGACGGTGGCGCGCACCAGGTCGGCTGCTTCGTCGATCCACGAGTTGAAATACTCGCCAGTGAACAGCCCGCGGAGCGCCCAATGCAGCCGTTCGTGGTAGCTCGCAAGGTACTCGTCGAGATTCAGCAACCGGGCAACCACAGGGCGCGCCTGCAACGGTGCGCAGGTCGGCTCATCCATCATCAGTGTGATCAGAGCGTCCCGGTCGCAGCCACAGTTGAAGTTGCCGAAGGCCTCGTTGAGGTCCCAGGGGATCAGGTGGAAGAGCCCCCCTTCCTCGTACAGGTAGTAGTTGTGGCCGTTGCCGGTGTACGAGTCGAGGTTGACGAGCAGAGTGTTGAGCGCGATGTAGCGCAGCGCTTCATCGACATTCAGTACGTCGCCGAGTTCGCTGTCACTGCCGTGCGCAAGGACGTCGACCAGCCGCAGGAAGGCCGAGTGGTCGCTGCTGTCCTCGTTGGTCTTGAGTTCGATGCCCGAGTAATCGGAAAACGAGTCGCCACGATAACTGAGCTGGCCATCGGGGAAGTCGGGCTTGTAGAGGTCGCCGTTGCCACCTGGGAAGCGGATCTCGACGAAGTCATCGTCGACGTGCTCGACCACCGTGTACAGGCCGAGGTGAACGCCAGCGACGGTCAGGTCGGCGAAGGCCGTGCGCGGCGCGGGCAGAGCCATTTCCCGGGCCAGCCGATAGCCCAGGTGCTCCCGGATCAGCGAGGGATCTTTGAAACCATTGTTGAAGTTGAGCTTCTTGACGCCGCGCAGTTTCTGGCCGTCGACATAGCGGTTCGTGTCGAGCTTGAAGCTGTAGCGCACCGAGTTGGGGTTGCTGGCGACCGAGTGCAGGCTCGAGTTGCCCTTGACCCGCACCGCGACGTTGTCCAGACGCTCGCCGTCATAAACGACGTTGGCAGGCTGGTACTGCTCGGCGAGGGGGTCGTCGAGGATTGCCTGCCAGGCAGAAGCCTCCATCTCGATCACTACATCGAGCACCCGGTCGGTGACGAAGGGGCTCTCGTTGGTATCACTACTGGAACCGGGCGGTGAGTCGCCGCCCGAGTCCGTAGGCGACGTCGTCGCGTTACAGGCAGCAAGTACGAAGAGAAAAGCAAGGAGGCCGTTGCGGACTGTCACGATCTGAACTCCGTGATGAGTATAACGTGACCGAAACTCGGCGACGAGCAGGGCTGTGCCGCGGTTTGATGGCGGATCGGCACCTCGACACAGCTGTCCCGAGGCCCGTCTCGGCCCCCCAACATGGAGACCGTGGGCTCGTTGGCTAGACTACCTGTATGCGCTTTTTGGTCTTGATCGTTTTGTTGTCAGGATGCTCAGTGTTCACACACAAGCAAGACGACCTCGCTAAACAGTTCGATGAGTCCAAGACTGCCGCAGAGTTGGCGAGTTGGGACTTCACACGGCGCGAGAACATCACGTTCTACTGGTCACCGAGACTGGTCGAGACTGATGGCTTCGAGCGTGGTGCCTTCGTGACAAGCCGTGAACAGTCCTGGGATGCGATCGTTGAGTTCGCTGGCGGGGGTGATGCTGGCAAGGTGGAGATCTACGTGTGGCGCGATGACGCCGATGCTCAGCCGTGGCTGGAGAGACCATTGGGCTTTGCAGTCGTCGAAACAGGACGCATCCACCGGCGCTGGGACACCACCCCGGGGCACGAGCTTGCGCACGTGATTCTCTGGCGACTATTGCCCGGCACACGTGTGAAGCTCATCCAAGAAGGCATTGCGTGTCACCTGGACCAAAGTGGACGTGACCGTCACGCCGCAGCGCGCCGGCGTCTGGTTGGGGACGAGATAGACATCCTCGCGCAGTGGAAAGCTGGAGGCCAGATCGTGGACGTGGACACTGTGGGTTACGCCGTGGCTACGGCCTGGGTCGAGCGACTGATCAGGGAGGGTGGCCGTGATCGCTCCTTGCTCCTTCTCAGGGACCAGCGCTTACAACACGCCGAAGAGATCTACGGTCGCGCCTCTCTACAGGCATGGGCTGACGGTCTCGAGTCCGAGCTCGCCACCCCTCCGGGACACTGAGTCGTCGTCGTCACCTGGGGATTGTGATGGTTGTCAGGGAACTGACATCCCAAGGGGCACTACGCTTAGGCTTCTGGTGGAGTCGACTGACGAGGACCGACAGGTTCCAGTGTCTCTGGGCGAACAGGATTCGAACCCGTGTTGCCGGGATGAAAATCCCGCCACGCCCTGAGTAAGAAGACGAGTTCCTTGAACCCTTGGCAAGAGACACTGCCTCCTTCAATACGACTACCAGGGAGCATCGGAGGTAAGAATGAAAGGCAAACG
>CAZEIY010000559.1:0-2978 GCA_964512375.1 uncultured Rickettsiales bacterium
CCTTGGTGGGCAACTCCACGACGAAAGTGTGCCTCGCCCGGCCTGGAGTGCTCGAGTCCAAGCAGCCAAGTCCACCAGTTCACGAGTTGACGATAGGCGGTCTCGTCGGCCCCCAACTCCTTGCCCCTGGAGGCAAAGCCCCGGCATCCTCCCGCCAGGTAGAAGAACTCGTTCGCCGGTCCGGTAGAGCTGGGGGCGGTGGCTTTCGGATGTTCAAAGATGGAATACATCTGGTCCAGGGCCTCTCGCCCTTCCTCTGGGCGGCCGAGCATCGCAGACAACAGGGCCATCCCGACGCGTGCTTCCCGGCAACCCAGGTCGAGCGCCAACCGGAAGTGTTCGCGCGCACGCGCGAAGTCGTTTGTCACGAGTGCATCCAGGCCAGATTGACACTGGCGCGCTCTACCCGAAAACACTGATGTATCGCTACTGAGGTGGAAAATGCCCTGGTCTTCGAGGAATTCGACAAAGTCCTCCCGGTTGTCGAAGTCACCCGTGGCGCCACCACCGGGTCCATCAGCCAGAAAAGAGTACTTGCCAGCTGCAAAGCTCACCTGCGCCTTGCCCTCTTTGTGGCCGTAACGGAATGAGCCCTCGGACTCGAGAGCATCGACAAAGAGTCGAACCTGTAGGCTCGTGACCGATGGATGAAAGATGTTGCCGCAGGCTGGACAGGTGTACGCCTGCGACTCGACCTTCGTCTTGCACTTAAAGCAGGTCTTGGACACCGGTCGTTACTCTCCGAACCCACAATTAGCCCGGGAGGGCTGAGGACTCAGCATGTACTAGTGCTACAGCACAGGCATGGGCTCAACTGGGAGGGGGGCCTCACTGTTCAAGTGCTTAGATC
This sequence comes from uncultured Rickettsiales bacterium, assembly GCA_964512375.1. Classification (GTDB taxonomy): domain Bacteria; phylum Myxococcota_A; class UBA796; order UBA9615; family UBA9615; genus UBA6601. The sequence goes on from CAZEIY010000559.1 coordinate 851, forward strand.
CCTCGGATGTGACCCTTGACCTGGGTCCCATCGTCTCGTTGATAACTTTGAATCCACTGGGAGATCTTGAATCCGACGTGAGAAGAGTCTGCGGTGGCCCAGTAGAGACTCGTTACTGCAGGGACGCTTGTCTGGTCGCCAGGCGGAAGCGGATCGGCAGACCCGACTGGTTTACCCAGCACGCCCGATTCAATGTCGTGCTCGGCACCGATACTGTGATACACGGGTTTCACTTTGCCCTTCGCCATCTTGTCCAGCGCCTTCTTCTCAGTCTCAGTGAATACCGAACCTGGGCGCATGCCACCGGTCTTCTCGTAGGTGCTGAAGCCGAGGTAGACGTGGACTTCGCCCTTTGCTGCTTCTACGAACCTGTTAGAAACTGCGTGCCACAGGTCTTCCGTCTGGTCCCAGGTGGCGCGGTCGCTGAAGTAGCCGGCAACCTTGTCCAGATCGCTCGTACTCAAGGCGGTGCCCGCTGCTTCGGCCCGTGGGCGGCAATCGAAACCAGACCACAGAACCATCTGGCCCTTGCCGACGTTCGGGAGGGGTACAAGTTGTGCGGCTTCATCAAACTTGGCTCGAGAACCACCTGCCTTCATGGCCTGATAGACAAGGTTCGCAATCTTCTTTGCGTTGGGTAGGCCATTGCTGGCGAGGAAGGCTGCGTAATCGTCTTCTTCCGAGGTGCCGTACAGGATCGCATAAATCGGCTGGAGGCTTTGCGCTAGAGCGTCCTGAGCGGGCTTGACCTCGCTGGCCTTGGCCTTAGCCACTTCGAGCCCGTCGATCTTGCGTTCATGTGAGAGGGCCGCTCCAATCAGCTTGCCTGCTTTGGTGCGGGTTGGCTTTGGCATTTCCCGCAACACCTTGCGCCAGGTTTCGATCTTCGTCTTGACGCGGATTGGCGTGGAGGCAACCTTCGCCTCGACCTTGCCGCCCTTTGCCTCGGCATAGACCTTGTGGGTGTGGCCGTCAGCTGTCGTGAAGGTGCTTGCCTCAGGGAGCTTGGCGGCGCCCACGTCGGCATCTGGTTTCGTGCCATCGAGCTTGTCGTCGAGCACCCCGGCCTTCTTGCCGAGATCCTTGGCCTTGGTGGTGACCGCGGCGGCGTTCTTGTCACCAATCGCCTTGCTCTTGGCCTCCAGGTCCTTGGCGCCCAGGCCCACTGAGGCCGCCTTCGCCTCGAGATCGGCGATGGCCTTCTCGCGCATCTTCTTGGGCTTGTCTTTGAGGTCCTTGAGGTCGGTATGCGCCTGCTTCATGTTGCCGTCGAGCTTGGCCGCCTTCTCGTTGAGCGGAGCCATCTTCTCGCTGAGCCTGGCGTGCGCATCGGCCAGCGGCTTGCTCTTCTCCTTCACCTTGTCGACGGCGGGCTTGGCCTTCTCGGCCACAGCCGATGCCGCCTTCTTGGCGCCTGCCTTGACCTTGCGGCCCGCCTTGCGCGCGGGCTCCATCGCCTTGTTGCCGAGGTCCTCCGCCTTCTCGCGGATCTCGTCGCCCTTGCCCTTCTCCCAGAGCTTGTCGATGAGCTTGTCGAGCGCCGCGTCGATCTTCTTCTGGAAGCCGCCGATGATCTCCTTGACCTTCTTGCTGATCCCACCGAGACCGAGAAGGTTGGCGAGCAGCGAGATGGCGACCGGAACGAGCTTGGCGAGGGAGCCCTCGATGAGGCTCGCGGCGGCGCCGAGCTGGCCCGCCACGATCTCCGACATGGAGCTCATGACGTTGGAGACGAGCGCGGCGATCTTCTGCGCCTGCTCCTGGACGAACTGGTAGACGTTCCAGGCTGTGAGGACCGCCTGGACGATGGCGCCCACGGGGCTGAACATCGACGCGATCTTCGTGATCGCAGCCGTGACCACCTTCTCCATGAGGAAGGACAGGGCGCCGTCCATCAAGCCGGCCCAGAGGTCACCGATCTGCGAGCTGGCGTGGTCCCACAGGCCCTGGAGTCCACCATCGATCGTGGCCTGGACGTAGCCCCAGACCGTCTCGAGGAGAGCCATGTTCTCCTCGCCGATCTTCTTGGTGACCTTGTCCTTCATCTTGTCTGTGGAGATGCCCATGACGTCGAGCACGAGCCCGAAGACACCCATGGCGTCCCAGGTCTCAGGCAGCGTCACGCCGG
>CAZEIY010000560.1:0-2973 GCA_964512375.1 uncultured Rickettsiales bacterium
AATGATGCTGGGACCAGCGGGCTCGTCTCTTTCGACCATTGGCGGCATGGATCTTCGCGATGAGATCTATTCCTGGCCCACGGTCAACCCCTGCCGCATTGATCAGCGAATCGAAGGTGAGGACTACAAAGAAAGCAGCTTCTTCACCAGCAACCTGGTCAATGCGTACGGCATCGATGCCCTTGAATACCTTCTCTTCTCGAGCGGAACAGAGAACGCCTGTTCTTCGCTGGTTTCCATGAACAGCGATGGGAGCTGGGCAGCCCTGAGCGAAGATACAATCAACAGTCGGCGAGCTGAGTACGTCCTGATCCTGACAACAGAACTAGTGCGACGTGCCGATGAGTTGGTGGCTCTATGGGATCCCAATGAAGGCAACTTCATCGGTCAACTGGCCTCTGCTGGTCAGGAAGGGTCGCCGTATCCTGACGAACAAGCTGCAATCACCGCCCTGTTTCACGCCATGTTCTATCTGGAGACCACCGTCAAGGACGCCAAGCTGGCCACCCCCCTCGGCATTATCGGATGCGATACAGAGACCTGCCCTCAAGCCCTCGAGGCCCCCTTTGCTGACTACGCCATAGAGAGCATCGGTGCAAACCTGGTGGGCTTTCGGAACCTGGTCGTCGGCGGGAGTGATGAGGGAGCCCTTGGCTTCGCAGATCTGCTGATCTTTGCAGAACACCCTGAGCTTGCTACTGATCTGGTCACCAACGTGGATAACACCCTTGCAGTACTCGATGGATTCGATACAACCGCACAGACAGCCATCGCCTCCGACCCCGATTCACTGCTCGTCGTCCACAACAGCCTGAAGACAGTTACCGACCTGTTGAAGGTTGAGGTAGCGATGGCACTGTTCCTCGAGCTCCCACAAGAAGCCGCACACGACAATGATTGAGTCCTGGAGCATTGATTGGCAACTCCTGGCCAACCCGCTCCTGGATCCGACCCACCGGCTCTTCTGGCCCTTTCTACTCTCAAGCCTTGCTCTCGCAGTAGGCACCTGGATGTGGGAGCGCACTAGACGCGACTCTGAGCCGAGAGCACCAGGCCTGCTCGCGTTCTTGTTTCCAGGCGCAGTCTGGCTACACCGCTCGGCATTACTCGACTACCAGTTACTTCTCTTCAAACAGGTAACTCGTCTGTTCATGGTCGTTCCATGGGGCCTGACCGCCTTCGCCGCAACCGCCTGGATCGTTCGACGCCTTCACGACACCCTCGGAACACCTGACGCCCCACAGATAGAGCCGTGGCTGCTGACCCTGCTCTATACGGCGGTGTTGTTCCTGGTCTGGGATCTGAGCCGCTACGTACTTCATCACATGCTGCACAAGATCCCTTTGCTCTGGCAATTTCACCAGGTGCATCACTCGGCCCAGGTCTTGACGCCCGTGACCTTCTATCGCACCCACCCCGTCGAGAGCTTCCTGTATTGGCTCCGCGGCATCCTCGCCACCGCAGTCGTCGCAGGCCCCTTCTTCTGGCTTTTTCGTGGCCAGGAGCAGATGTGGCAGGTGCTTGGTGTCCATGCGGTAGGTTTCGGTTTCAATGTACTCGGAGGCAACCTGCGGCACTCCCACATCTGGTTTTCCTGGGGGAACGCACTGGAACGATGGTTCATCAGTCCGGCACAGCACCAGCTGCACCACAGCCAAGACCCCGCCGACTACAACTGCAATTTAGGCTCCTGGCTGGCGATCTGGGACCGACTCGCGGGTGGCCTGATACTCGCAGGACCCAAACGGGCACTGAACTTCGGCCTCACCCAGGCCAACCACAAGCCCGATCGGTTGTGGGATGTACTGCTAGGACCCTTTCTAGGGGCAGGACGGCTGATCGGCGCCTCTCTGCGGCGAGGTACAGGCCACCTCGGGCTGACCATTGCTCTGGTACTCATTCCTACGCACCTGCTCTCGTCGCCGACCTCTGCCCTCGCCGCTGAAGACGAAAAAGAGGATGCAGATGACAAGGAGTCGGACGACGAGGAGGCCAATGACAAGGAGAAGGACGAATCAAAGAGCCGGGAGGAAGCCACCACAGCCAGCACGCCCCAGCTGCGTGAGACCATCTCAGTGATCGGAAAGCGTGCAGGCCCTCCCCGAGTGGCAGGCTCAGCCCATAGCGTCCAGCAAGAGACTCTCGAGCTCTTCGAGCACAACGACATCCACAAGGTCCTCGCCCCTGTTCCCGGTGTCTACATCCGCGAAGAAGACGGCTTTGGCCTACGCCCCAATATCGGGCTCCGTGGTGCGAGTTCAGACCGCAGTTCCAAAGTGACGCTCATGGAAGATTGGATCTTGCTGGCTCCAGCACCCTACTCTGCCCCTGCTGCCTACTACTTCCCCATGAGCACACGCATGGTTGGAGTCGAGGTGTTCAAGGGCGCTGCTGCCATACGCCATGGCCCCAACACCATCGGCGGTGCAGTCAACATGCAGACTCGACCTGTTCCAGCGGGTCCCGACGCCAACCTCGAGATAGCCCTGGGCAGCCGCCAGACCGAAAGGTCCACGCCCATGGCGGCACCCGCAGCCCTTGGGGAGGCGTTCTCATCGAGGGCATCCACCTTGCCAGCAATGGCTTCAAGGAAATCGATGGGGGCAGCAGCGCGGGCTTTGTAAAACACGAGGTAATGTTCAAAGGCCGCTTGAACACAGCCCTGGACCGCCCCACCATCTCTGCCTGGGAGCTCAAGCTCGGCTATGCACGTGAGCGCTCCAACGAGACCTACCTCGGCCTCTCCAATGAGGACTTCCAGAACACACCGACTCGCCGCTACGCCGCCAGCCAGCTCGGGCTGATGAAGTGGAATCGCACTCAGATCGAGCTCGCCTGGCAGCTCCAGGCGGGAGAGGACTTCGAGCTTCGAGCTGTGGGCTACTACCATGGCTTCAAGCGAGCCTGGCGCAAGGTAAGCGGCTTCGCAGGTGGACCCGCGCTACGAGATGTTCTCGAACATCCGAGTGCGGG
>CAZEIY010000561.1:0-2967 GCA_964512375.1 uncultured Rickettsiales bacterium
CCTCGCCTTGCGCAAGCCGCGAGACAGCGACATCTACCAGTTGGAAGTGAGGCAAGACAAGCGCATCCACAGCTACGGCTGGCGCATTACCATGCCCTGCCCTACCGGATGGCACGACTCGGGCAGCTTCAAGCTCACTGCCTACGTGCTGGCCCAGGAACGGGACTTTCCCGCCAAACCCAAGATCAAGGACCCCTGCGGACTGAAAGGCACCTACCCCCACAAGTTCCTGTTCGGCGAAGGCGTTCGGCTCCAGGGCAGCGGCATTACACGCAAAGGCCAGATCATTCACTTCAAGGGCAAGAACTGCTTCGAAGAGTTGGATTGCCCCGTCGCCAGGATCGGCCGATGCGCCCAGACCAACCGCACAATCGCAGTGGACCCAAAGGTCATCAGCCTGGGCAGCGAAGTGCTGATCGAAGACATCGGCTATCGCATCGCCGAAGACACGGGCGGCGCAATCCGAGGCGCGCACATCGACGTGTACTACGGCACATCACTTCGGCTGCGGCAGGCCTGGGCCCACACTCGCGAGAACCGCAAGGTCTGCGTCAAGCCGCGAGAGATGGCTCTCTAGCCCGGAGGCCCTACTTCTTGGGAGCGCGGAAGAGGCCTACGCCGAAGTGCATCTCCACGCCGACTCGGAACAACAGGTCGTGTCGGCGGGTGGAGAACACCTTTCGTTCGTACTTGTCGCCGATGCCCGAATTCAACGCCAGCAGCACCACGTCCCGAGCTGCCTTGCCCAACCGACTGGTTCGCTTGAGTTCCCGGCCACGCTGGTACCACACGTCATCTGCCGAATTCGGGAACACCAACCCGGTGGCATGGAGGCCCACTTCGAAGAAGGGCCCCACAGCCAGGTTCGCCTTGGGATGCGGCACCAGGATGGCCGCACGTCCCGCCGCATACAACCGGGTCGCCTCGACCAACTGGGGGAAGAGCTCGACCTTCTCTTGGACCTCGATCACACCGTCATCGACCAACCCACCGCCCGGTAGCACGGAGACGCCGTGCTCACCCGCCACGAGTTGTGCTTGGTCCACTGAGGACACCCAGGTCTTGTCCATCGACGCCGGCGGATCAACAACGCCGATCCGATCCGGCCCAGAAGGAACGTAGATGCCCAGCTCACCAGAGAGCCGCAGGGCCACCTTGGGAGAAAGTTCGACCTTGCCAGCCACCTCGACGTGCACGCCGAGGTGCTGCATCGAGAAGGTGCCCGCATCGAGGAACCCGAAGTCGGACACGTACTTGGAGCCTGCCCAGGGGCTGCTCTGTCCAAAGGCCATGGCAAATTGCGGCGCAATTCGGAGCTCGCCCGCTCTCCGTCCCGAGGCAACACTGCTGAGGATTCTCAGTTGCGGCCCCACAAAGACCTGCGTGGTCGGTCCTGGGATGCGCTCCTCGCCATCCTGGGGGGCCACGTCGACCGCGTCCGAGCGGGTGCTCTGATCCAGGATCAGCACTGCACCGATGCCCAGAACGGGCACCGGAAAGATCCCCAGCCCGACGCGAAGACCCACCGGCCAGAACGGTGGAGGATAATCAGCGTTGGCTTCACCCTCGCTGGCACCGCCATCGTCAGAATTGGCCATGGGCGCCTGGCGACTGTCACCGGTTGGGTTGTTGTTGGCGCTGCCGCCCACACAAGCACTGTTGATCGGCCGCCCGACATCGCTGCCCTCGACCAGCTCGCTGTCGAGGCAGGCCAGAGCCCGAACCCCCGTCGCAGGACCATAGGAGACCTCCACCTCGAACACGTCCTTGAGACGCAACCACTGCGCGGACCTGCCGGAGACGCTTGAGGCGTGTCTTCGCCTGGCGGACCAGGGCGACGAACAGCGACTGTCCCTTCTGGCTCAGGATGAAGGTCTCGAGGTCGAGGATGGCCAACTCGTCGCGACCCAGGCACTGCGCGAGCACACCACGCCAGAACAGCAGGTAGGAAGCCTTGCCCTCGTCCTCGTAGACCCTGCCGACCTCGGCCCAGACCTTGACGACTCGCTGCATACCAGCCGCCGAAACGTTGTGCTTCAACGTGTGGACGTTGGCGCACTCCTCCTGGTTGACCTGGCTCGCCTGGGTCGCTGCGTCAATCGATGGGTCGGCGAGCGCCGAGCTCAGGGGGAGAGCAAGGCCAACGACCAGGGATGCGAACAGCAGCGCTCGGGGAGGAACGAGCCGACCCATCAGCGGCCCTCCTGCCAACCAGGCCAACCTGAGAGCGGTCCTGCGTAGAGGTGATTGCGTACATCTCGGCCCTTGTCGTCACCCACCGCGACTACCGCCATCCACGGTACGGAGTCCCCATTTGCGGTCGGATACTCTCGCACCGCGACCTCCTGGTTGCCCATGGTGCCGAGTTTCAGAACCACTGCCTTGCCCGTCGTACGGTCGAGCCGCATGACCGGATTACCAGAAGAGGTATCTGCGGATATGTAATAGACGAATCGCCCGCCGCCAGACAGCGCCGGCCTGGGCGCCAGCCCCGAGGGAAGAAATACACTCCGGGCCAGCACCTTCATGCTCGGCGGCCCCTGCGCGGCGCCGCTCACCTCGAGCAGCAGCCGCTGCTCGGGCTCTGTGGAACCCTCGTCGCGGGGCTCTCGCGCATACAGGATCAGTTCACCGCTGCCCTGCAGCACCGTCAACGACAGCAACTCGTAGGCCTCGAGCCCCTTCACCCGCACCCGTTCTCGGACATGGTCCGGGTCGGGAGGATTGGCAATGCCGAGTCGTGTGCCGGCGCGGGTAGCAGCAATCCAGTTGAGCCCACCGGACTCCATCTCGATGGCCAGAGAGTGCTCGACACCGGTAGGAGAGTGCGACAAGCGCATCTTCTCACTGGTGAAGCCCGCGCCAGACATCCTGTACACATCGACAACTCCGTCCTTCTCGACCGCCGCGAACAGGTGCCGGCGCTTGGCGTCTACAGCAACCTCGTCAACCCGTCCCTGGAGGTTG
>CAZEIY010000562.1:0-2962 GCA_964512375.1 uncultured Rickettsiales bacterium
CAACTTCGACGCTGCCGGCGAGGTAGACGACGATCAGGACGGTGCGTTGTCCTGCCTGGATTGCGACGATTCTGGCTCCGCCATCTACCCCGGCTCGGACAGCTCCTGCCCCGGCACGTCTTGCCTGCAGGTCTTGGGTGACAATCCTTCGGCTGGCGACGGCACCTACTGGCTCGACCCCGACGGTGACGGCGACGGGCCCGTCGAGTCATACTGCGACATGACGACGGACGGTGGTGGCTGGACCCTCATGCTTGCCTATGACCATGCTGGCGGGACAAGCCCGAGCCTCGTCGGCTCGACCCTGCCCACAAACCCCACCACCGGCTTTTCCCACAGCTACATGGACGAACTCGGCGTTCCCGCTGGCAGCGCGACTGAACTCCGATTTTTCTGTACGAGTTCGGCGCACCCCCGTACGGTCCACTTCAAGACCTCGAATGCTACGGTCCTCGCAATAGGGTACAGCGGGATCGGCCAAGCCGGTCCAACCGACTGGTCGACAGGCTACGTCCCGCTTTTGGGCCACACAGCGCATCTACCAGCAGCAGCGAATTTTAACCGCATTCCAGACAACACCAACAACGGTTCAGGATTCGCGGGCACCTTCGCATTTTACGTGACGAGCGCGTATCACTGGGCAATCAAGGCCCCAAGCAATCGCTGGGAGTGTGACGAGGGTCCAGGAAGCAACAACACACTGCACCAAGTCTGGTTCCGTTAGCTATCCGCGTATAGGGCCGATAGGAGGCGTTATGTCAACTCCGCTCAGCTAGCGGGCAGGCAGGGCTACCTCAGCAGAGTGAACATAACGCCTCTTATCGGACCTATACGCCGCAGGACGGCCGAAGGGTCCTGAGTGCGTAACGCAGTTGCCAACGGCGCACTCCACGGCCGAGTTGTCCTAGCCTGGGCTCAGCACGACGAGTTCGTCGAAGTCCGCCGTCGCCCATTGGGAACCACCTCCGGCCCTATCGACGATAACTCTGTACTCGGTCAATGGCGCCGAAGGTTGGTAAGCAACACTAACCGAACACGTGTTCGTCCCATCATCCACCGTGACCAGAGCCTGCCCTGCGAGGAGTGTGATGCTGTAAAGCCACCAGTTGAGGTTGTTTGCATCACAGCCTGGAATGGAGACATTCGTGCTGCCGGCAGCATCAACCACATCCACTTGGAACTCATAACCGGCGGAGCTGGTTCCCACCATGATGAGCTCTCCGCCAGAACCGGCGGAATGCAGGCTGAGCCGAGAGAGATAGTTGGTAGTTGGAACTCCACCGTCGGAGCCCACGGCGCGGGTGTACGCCAAAGCTGTGCTCCCCTCACCGAGTGGGACCGTAAGACTCGAACTGATATTGGTGCCGTGCCCGTGAAGCTGGAGGCCCAGCGAGCCCTCTGCCGCACTGGCTGCATCGTAGCGTGCGTAATTAGAGCCCCAAGGCGAGGCGTCGAAGCTCCAGCCGGTGGATGTCGCGTCGTCCTGATCGCTGGGACTCGTGCCGTCGCGTGCCAGAGTTCCGGTGTCCAGTAACGCGACTTCGCACCCTCCCAACAGGCCCGCACCCACCCCGGCTATCTCGCTCGCATCGAGACTGCGATCCCAGATGGCCACCTCATCCAAGTCGCCGACAAAGGTGCGATCGTCGCAGCGGGAGTCCCCGCCACACATTCCGATCTTCACTGGGGACGAGTTTTCTCGAACGAGCCCGAATGCCGGTCCTTGCGCCACCAGCACGCCATCGACCCATAGATAGATTCCGCTCGCGTCATAACTGCCGCACAAAGTCGTCCACTGTCCTGCCACCAAAGGAGTTGGCCCCGGCACATGAGCATTGCCCTGCAAATTGAAGGTGCTCCAAAGCGGGACGAGCGTTGCCGACATGATTCCAAGACTGAAACTGTCCGTGCTGTCGGAGCCGTCGCCCTGGTAATCCTTGGACACAACCACGCAGCCCTCAGCATTGGGATCGCAGACTGGCTTCAGCGTGGTGCAAACGGTCAACTCTGCCATCCCCTCGAGAGCCGGATCGTCGGCAACAGTGAGGTGGTCCGCCCCATCGAAGTGATATGCGCCAAAGGGCGTGCCAGCGGAGTCATCGGTCAAGGTAGCCCCGCTGACGGTGCCATCATGGCCGTGACCAGTGGCGTCCGTGGCGGAGCCGCAAAAGGGCTGGTACATCACCAGGCCAACAGAGAGATCCGCAACCGAGACGCTGTCATCATCGCCGCTGGTGTCGTCGTCGCCAGTGTCGTCGTCGTCGCCAGTGTCGTCGTCGTCGCCAGTGTCGTCGTCGTCACCAGTGTCGTCGTCACCAGTGTCGTCGTCGCCGCTGGTGTCGTCGTCGTCGTCGCTAGTGTCGTCGTCGTCGCCAGTGTCGTCGTCGTCGCCAGTGTCGTCGTCGTCGCCAGTGTCGTCGTCACCGCTGGTGTCGTCGTCGTCGCCGGCGGTGTCGTCATCGCCCGCGCAGATCTCGAGGGTCAGGCAGTCGCCATCGGCGCAGTCAACCCAGCTGTCACAATCGTTGTCGATCCCGTCGTCACATAGCTCCGGGGCACCAACATAGATTTCCGGATCCACCGGGTTGCAGTCGATGGAGTCGAGAACACCGTCCCCATCGAAGTCGTACGTGGAGCCTACGGTGCAGGCGGGCGCCGTCAGGAACAGCACAAGAGATGCCAACAGGCACCGTCGGATTGGCCCCACTTCGAGACTCCAAACTCTCTTGGCCATGCAAGGCCTGATGACTGACGAGGCTAGCTCCCCGCTCGGCGGCTCCCCTCCCCTAGCATATCTAGACAGGAGCTACCAACCCAAATGGAGTGTACACCACTTGGCCTGTACCAACTCGACGCTGGCAGAAGGGTTGGGGGTCGACGCGGGAAGCGAGGTTTCCGCCTACCTCAGCAGAGTTAACATAACGCCTCTTATCGGACCTATACGCCACGCCCCCAGAGAAGG
>CAZEIY010000563.1:0-2951 GCA_964512375.1 uncultured Rickettsiales bacterium
CCGACTCAGTGGTGGGCTTCGGTGATCTCGCGGCCCAACAATACAACATGATGGTCACGATGCACGGCACGATCATGGTGTTCTGGGTGGCCATGCCCATCCTGGTGGCCGGCTTCGGCAACTACTTGATCCCGCTGATGGTCGGCACCGACGACATGGCCTTCCCGACCCTCAACATGCTGTCCATTTGGACCTTCATTCTGAGTACGGTGGTCCTCATGCTCTCGCTGTTCGTCCCCGGTGGGGCGGCAGGCGGTGGTTGGACCTCCTATCCTCCCCTGGCCGCCGACCCTCGGTTCTCTGGGGTCGACCTGGGGATAACCCTATGGATTCTTGCGGTCGCACTCGAGTTCGTCGCCTTCCTCATGGGTGGAGTCAACTTCATCACGACAGCCATCAACCGGCGAGCTCCGGGGATGTCGATGTGGGATCTGCCACTATTCGTCTGGGAAGAGGTCATGGCCTCCATCATTTTCATGCTGTCGGTGGGCCCACTGGTCGCCGGAGCGGTGATGCTGCTGATCGATCACAATTTCGGCACGGGCTTCTTTGACCCCGCCCAGGGGGGTGACCCACTACTCTTCCAGCACCTGTTCTGGTTCTTTGGGCACCCAGAGGTCTACGTCCTCCTCCTCCCTGCGCTGGGGATCCTGGCTGAAGTGATGACAGCCTGCTCCCGCAAGGCGCTGTTCGGCTACAAGATGGTGGTCTGGTCCACCATTATCTCGGGCCTGCTGTCCTTCGTTGTCTGGGCCCATCACCAGTTCATCTCAGGGATAGACCCCAGACTGGCCTTCCCCTTCAGCCTGACCACCATCCTGATCTCAGTGCCGTTCGCGGTCACGATCTTTGCGTTCATCGCGACACTGTGGGGGGGATCCATCCGCATGACCCCGGCCATGGGAGCAACGGTGCTGATGCTGGCAACCTTCCTCCTGGGCGGCTGCACCGGCATCATCCTCGGCTCGGCGGCCGTAGACATCTACATGCACGACACGATGTTCGTCGTCGCTCACTTCCACTACACGATGGTGCCGATCGTGATCTTTGCCCCGATCGCGGGCTTCTATCACTACTTCCCAAAGATGTTTGGAAAACCACTGGACGGCCCGCTGGCTTGGCTCCACATCATCGGCACAGGGATCTTCTTCAACCTGTGTTTCCTGCCCATCTTCACCCTTGGATTCATGGGCCACCAGCGCCGCATCTCTGACCCGACACAGTTCGGCTACATCGATGGTGGTGAGAGCCTCCAGGTCCTCGCGACGGTCGGCGCTATCGGCGCACTGGTCAGCCAGATCCCGTTCGCAATCAATCTCTTGAAAAGCCTTCTCTCGAAGAGGAAGGCTGAAAGCAACCCCTGGAAGGCAACGACCCTGGACTGGCAGACGCCGTCGCCCCCTCCGCATGGGAACTTTGCCAGCACGCCAACTGTCTACCGTGGCCCTTACTTCTACAGCCCCCCCGGAATCGAAGCCGATTACATCCCACAAGACCAACAACCAGATACTGCTCCCCCTGACCATAGCCAGGCGCCGGCCTCGGAGCCCACGACAACCCCCGCCTGACCGGAGAAATGCCCGTGTCACACGCCACAGCCTCATCACCGCTGGACTACAGCAGCACCGGAGTACCCACCGGGCGCGTCGCCATCTGGTGGTTCATTGCTTCTGAGATCGCCATCTTCGGCGGCGCAGTGGCCTGCTACCTCCTGTATCGGTTCGCACACCCCGAGTGGTCAGAAGCCGCCAGTCACACCGTCCAGTGGGCTGGCGCTACCAACACGGTTGTGCTGTTGACCAGCAGCTTGATGGCAGTGCTAGCAGACAAAGCCTCTCGAGAAGGTGATGGAAAGGGCGCAGCCCGCTACCTCTGGTTCGCGATCCTGGGCGGCCTGGTCTTTCTCGGTATCAAGACCTACGAATACAGCCACGAGATTCACGCAGGCTTCACTCCACTGAGCGACGAACACGGCCTGTTCTGGGCCTTCTACTTTCTAATGACCGGGCTGCACGCAGCGCACGTTGTGGGTGGGATGACTGCGATGGCCGTCGTCGCTCGAGGCGCAGCCCGAGGCATGCACCTGGGTCGTGTAGAGATCGCCGCCATCTACTGGCACTTCGTGGATGTCATCTGGATCTTCCTGTTTCCCCTTCTCTACCTCGCTTCGTGAGATTGACATGACAAGCAACGCACACACCCATCCGCCCTACATCCGCATATGGCTCATCCTGCTGGCAGCCTTAGCGGGTTCCCTGGTTCTTGGCATCTGGGCTGGCTCGAAGGTCATGATCGCCATCATCTTCGCAGTAGCTATCGTCAAGGCCTTCCTGGTCGTGAGCTACTACATGCACATGAAGTTTGCGCCTCGATGGCTCCGCCTGGTCGCTGTGAGTGCAGTTGTAGTCGTTGCGATCTGCTACTTCGGCCTGCTCCCCGACATCCAGTGGGGCTACGCCACACTCTCAGCCGATGAGATGGAAACCATCGCCAATGGGGCCAACGCCACGGCATCCAGTGGGGAAGACACCGAAACAGGGGCATCTGCCGCGGGTGCAGCAGTCTACAAGACGTACTGTGTCGCCTGCCATCAAGCCGATGGACGCGGCATGGGTGGCATGCTGGCAGCTGACTTTGTTGGCGACCCGACCCGACTCGCCAAGAGCGATGAGCAGTTGCTGACCTCCATCCGGGATGGCGTCACTGGGAAGATCGGCGTGATGCCGCCGTGGGGCAGTGCCCTCTCTGAGACTCAGCAGCGAGAAGCCCTCTCTTACGTGCGGAGCCAATTTGGCAGTACGAAGTGACTGTCTTGCAGAACATCGACTGTAAGGCTGGCCTGGAGCAAAGCGCTGCGAATACCCGCCAACTCTCAGACCCCGTACTGGGGACTCTGCTCTTCGTGTTCGCTGAGACCATGTTCTTCTGTGGACTGATCAGCGCGTATCTGG
>CAZEIY010000564.1:0-2951 GCA_964512375.1 uncultured Rickettsiales bacterium
GCTGCGGGTGCGCCGTAGTTCTGAGACGATCACTGAGGACACGGAACTGGAAGTGCAGCGCAACTTCATGGAAGACCTCCCAGGCTCCCCAGAGGGTGCCGAGTGCTTGTTCACGCTGCGCTATCGTCGGATTGGACGTTGGGAAGAAGAGGCCTTCGCCGGCGAGTACCGCACCCGCCATCCTGCCATCGCCCGCATGTACTTCCGGAACGGTGGCACTGATCTGCACATGGTAGATCTTACCTTCTGGGTTCCGCCTTTTGACCCCTCTCAGCTAGAGGGTGCAGATGCGGAGCGCGACCCAATTGAGATCGCCGAGGAGCGCGAGGCCGCTGCGATCTTGCACTTTCATCTCTGGGCGCTCGAGCGTCTCGATGATTTCGGTGACGGGGTGATCAACCAGGTCGTCCTGCCCGAACTCTGGACCCGTCAGGTGCACCTGCTGCCGAGCATCTGGGCGACCGTCGCGGGGTTCTGCCGGCGCAGCGGTAACCGCTTCTTTGTTGCCAACGGCGCACCGCCTCTCTCGGTACTTCGCGATGAAGAGGTCGCTCGTGCTCGCTCCGAGGGGGTCGAACTGACTGAGGACGAACTGACCCCAGCGGCGTTGGTGCCGTGGTACCGAAGCAAGCGTTGGGACCATCGGGAAGATGTTCCGGTCGAAGTGTCCCTGACGCTCGATGCCCTTGCTGCCACCAGAGCGGTGCTCTCTCGTCAGGAAGTGACTCTCTCTTCGATTGGCGTCTACTGGCCCTGGTTGCTTGACCTCAAGGGCATGCTGCTGCCGCCGGCTGGCGCTGTCTGTGGTGTCTTCGCTCGCTCCGACGGTGAGAATGGCCCGGTCGGGGTCATGAAACCACCTGCTAATGAAGAGGTGAAGGGCATCCTTGACCTCGCGCAGCACGTCGACGAGCAGCCCAGCAACATGCTGCAGCGAGAGGCTGTCAATCTGCTCCATACTCGCGTCGGTAAGGGCGTCGTCGTATGGGGAGCGCGGACCCTCTGTGAAGACCCCACCTGGCGTTTCGTCAATGTCCGCCGCTTGCTTGGCTATATCGGCAAACAGATCGAGTTCGACAACCAGTGGGCAGTGTTTGAGTCCAACGATGAGTCCCTACGCCAGCGGGTTGCTCGTGATGTGCGCTATTTCCTGAAGGACCTCTGGGAGAAGGGTGCGCTCCAGGGCGAAGTCCCGAGCGAGGCTTTTCTGGTGGTCTGCAATGACGAGAACAATACGCAGGCGGTTATTGATCACGGAATGCTCGTGGTCGACGTTTGGGTGAATCCTGTGCAGACCAACGAGTTTGTCCACCTCAAGCTCACGTATGGCGACGAAGTCGTCGACTGAGGAGTAAACAATGGCTGATGATCCAGTAAGCAGCTATGGCGCCGACCCCTATGCGGGCTTTAACTTTCTGGTCGAGGCGGGAGACTCGGGCATCAAGGGCATGTTTACCGAGGTCTCGGGTCTCAAGGGCGACGTAGAGGAGTTCGAGATCAAGGAGGGCGGTCTCAACTCGAGAACCCACAAGTTTCCAGGTCGGGTGACCTGGGGGCCGGTCACTCTGAAAAAGGGGCTCGGTGACGCGACCTTCTTTTGGGATTGGTGGGAGACGGTTGCCAGTGAGAGCGCCTCTCTGGACTGCCGTAAGAACGTGAAGATCACCATGCTCGATCGAGACAATGACAGCACCTTGCGTATCTGGAACCTCAAGGATGCCTGGCCCAAGTCGTGGGAGGCTCCGGGTATGAACTCGGGTTCTTCTGAGTTGGCCATCGAAACTCTAACTCTCAACCATGCAGGAGTGACCGAATCCACTTCCTGAGCCTCACCCTTTCCACCGTGTAGCACCCCGAACAGGAGCCCGCGATGAGCAGCCCACAGAAGGCCTACTTCACCGTCGTCAAGGTGGAGAAGAACAGCAAACCCTCTGCGACTGGCACCAAGATTGAGGTGCAGTTCAACCCAGAGTCGTATTCGCTGTCGAAGAGTTCCGACTGGTCCAAGACCGACGGCGAGCACAAGTACGATGTGCCCCTCACCGAGTGGAAGGGCGGCGGCTCGATGAAGCTCGAGATGACGCTGTTCTTTGATACCTACGAGGCGGGGGATGATGTTCGTGACAAGACCACAGAACTCGAGGACCTCTGTCTGGTAGACGGTGAGAGTCATGAACCCCCTAAGCTGACCTTTACCTGGGGTGGCAGCATGACGGTCAAGGGCAGCCATGAGCTGGTCTGGGTGCTGACCTCGTTTAACACCACCTACAAGATGTTCAACGGCGAGGGAGTGCCGGTTCGTGCCGAGATGAAGGTCTCGTTGACCGAGTTCGCCACCGAGAAGATGCTGACCGACCGCAGCAAGATGCAGTCGCCCGATCATGAGAAGGCCTATCGAGTGCAGCCAGGGGACACCTTGCAGTCGATCGCGTATTCACACTACGACGATGCGGCGCTGTGGCGACCGATCGCTTCCGCCAACAACATCGAAGATCCGCGCAACGTGGCACCTGGAACGGTGCTGCGGGTGCCGCGCATTCGCTGAGACGATACGGCAATGGCAGACGCGGACCAGTACGTTGACTGGGCAATCACCATCGATGACGAGACCATCAAGGCCAGCGAGGGCACTGAGGTGGTCTCGATTGTCATTGACCTAGAGGTCGACAAGCTCGACATGTGCGCCGTGCGCTTCGATGACGCCTCCAAGGGAGTGGTCAAGGGCAAGCGCCACTCCATCGGCGATCCTATGCAGGTCGATCTGGGCTATGCGGATGAGGTCAAGACGTTGTTCCTCGGTGAGGCCGTCAGCTTGGAACCGGCGTGGCCCGAGGGAGCTCCCGGTAGTCTGACGGTACGCGGAATGGATCGTCTGCATCGCTTCAAGCGCGGCACAGCGATTCGCTTCTGGGAGGACAAGAAGGACTCGGACATCGTCAAGTCCATCGCCG
>CAZEIY010000565.1:0-2938 GCA_964512375.1 uncultured Rickettsiales bacterium
CAGGACCTCCAGGATTTCTCTGTCTCCCTCTGCTACGACGCCACGCTCTTCATCGAGCAGAAAGCACTGGTAGCTCAGTCCGTTGGGATCTTGCAGGGCGACCTCGACCAGGTCGGCTCCGCAGCTTCGTGCCGCATAGCGAGCGCCGATCTGTAGAACTTCTGTCTCAGTGGTCGCCTTCGTCAACTCTTCAGAGAGCGCGTTCAGGCCCTCGACCTTGAACAGGTGATCACGGAGCCGCTGGTCAGCCTCCACCTGTGCTTTGAGAGCGACCTCAAGATCCTGCCTCTGCAGCTCAATCGCCTGGGCAAGCTCCTTCTCGCGCGCGATGTTCTTCTTCTCGTTGTAGGCCCAACGATTCTGCAAGGTGCGGCCGAAGTAGCCGATGGCAAAAATGGCTGTACTTACCGACCAGAACACATGGGTCGGGATGTCCCACTCGATGCCCTTGATTACCGGCCAGGTCATCGCGGTAGAAAACAATAGACCCGAGGTAAGCGCATACACGGCAGCGAGGCGGGTCTGCTTTTCGTTAAAGATGAAGAACGGGATAAGCAGGACGGGAAGAAGCCAGAACTGAGCGCCCCGTTCGGGTCCCACTATCACCACCTGGGCCGAAACAGCCAGCAGAGTTGAGACTACGAACAGGTTGGCCGCACCATTGAACCTGTGTTTGTGGTTGAGCCAGAGCACCAGAGCCAGCACGGCGATGGTGGCGAGGTTCACAGGCAGGGCGACGAGCTCGCCCGAAGCCAGGATCGCCAGCAGAGCAAGGGCCGTCGCAGCCAGGCCCAACAGGGCGAGACCGTTGAGCAGCTGAATAGAGAGCTTGGCAGATGTGCGTTCGACCGCATCGGTCCCAAGCATCACAAGCGACAAGACCCATTGGCGAAGACGAGACACGTAGCTCGCACTCTAGCTCACGGCGAGACTCCTAGAGGCCCTGCAACAGGCTAAGAACGGATGCGGCGACACACTTAGAGCCCTGCTGGCGCCCACAGATTCCGCACCCCTAGCTAACGCAGATACAGATGTACCGGGCCACTAATGTTGGCAGCGTTCCAATGAAGTTGCCTGCTCACCTGGCAATGGTTCTTCTGGCTGAAGCCGAAACCGGGTCCCCACGGACCACTGCAGTGCGAATAGAAGCCACCAAAATTACCCATTTCAGCCTGTGCCTGCGGAGCTATAGCAATGGTGTGGCCTGGGTTGCCGTCCCAACGTTCAAAGTTGTTCCACTGGAAACAAGGTGAGCTACCGCCCCCAGGAAGGCCGCACCCTGACTCCCAGTTGCCGACCGTACGGGAGCCGTTCCCTTGTACAGCGTCACCCCAGATAAACTCCGGATCCACGATAGAGGCGTCATACACAGCCAAAAACTCGCTGAACTGCAAGCCATTGAACTGTGAGAGGAAGTTACTCTCAAACGTGCTGTTCACGAGTGTCGCCACCCGGGTCCAACCGCCATGCGAGCCGAAGGATCGGAACTCTATCCCTTCCATCCCACAGAAGGTCTGAAAGGCGCCCGTGCCCGCGGGATCGATCCAATAAATGGCTGAATTGTGCTCGGGGGATCGCGGTCCATATACCTGATCGAGCTGGTCCCTCAAGGTCAGACATGAGACCGCTGGGCACCCAGAAGTACCGAATTCAAAGCCGACCCCAGGATCGGAATCATTGCAGTCGGTGCAGTCGCTGGTGCCATCACCGTCGCCGTCCAGGCCGGTCAGGTTCGGATCGCCGTCGTCGCAGTCGGGCTCAGGCGAATCGCCATAGCTCACCCTTGCACTCGCAGGCGGCGTACCACCCGAGTCGAGGCAACCATAACCCGCAGAGCAGTACTGCCTGGGCACACCATCGCCATCGCCATCCACCGGACCCCAGTACCAGGACCCGGACTCGCCCTCGCTGCCATCGGCATCGTTGCAATCATCGCTCGCGGGCACACCATCGCCATCACCGTCCAAGCTATTGCCGTTGTCGCTCGCGGCGACGCCCATGGCTTGAGACGGATCGAGAGCATCGCGCAGAGCGACAAAGTCGGCATTGCTCAGGTTCTCATTGGCCGACGCATTCAATGCACAACCGCTAGCGCTCGCGGCGGCGAGGTGGCTGAGGTCGGTCAGCGCGGTGTGATGGATGTGGAGTTCGCCCAGGCTGGTGAGACCGGTCAGACCAGCGAACGAAGTCAGAGCATCATTGCCCCAGGAAGCGCGCAAGGTGACCACCACGGCAAGACTCGCTGCAGAGATCGTAGTGAGGCTCCCATTAACAAAGAGATGTAAGAGACCAACGGCAGTCAAGGAAGGGAGCTCAATGGTTGTCAACGATGCGTTGTCGCTTACAACGATGTCACCCAGGTTGGCGGTGGTGGTCGGACTACAGCCTGACGCATTCTCGTAAATAGCGTTCTCGTGTGGACCAAAGTCGAGCCAGTCCACGGCAGGCAGATTCAAGCAGTCATTGACCGTAGCGTCGTCGTCGTCACCCACTGTGGTGTCGTCATCGTCACCCACTGTGGTGTCGTCGTCATCGCCCACTGTGGTGTCGTCGTCGTCATCGCCTGTGGTGTCGTCGTCATCGTCGTCATCGCCACCGCTGATGGGGGGCGCTGCGAGCGTTGTCAGAGCAGGCAGGCTGAAGGTAGAGAGCGCACTATTGTTCTCAAGGGTGATGGAGCGAGCCTGAGCAAGCTGCGGCAGGTCGATGGTGTCGAGGGACTGATTGCTCACGATATACAGGTCGTCAACCTGTGTGAGCGCCGGCAGAGACAGCGAAGTGGTCGCCGGAGCCGAGAAAGCAAGATAGACATTCCCGGCGGTAGCGAGCAGGGGCATTGACACCGTATCCGCCCTGCCACCAAACCGAAGGGTTTCCACCGCGGTCAGGACATCGGCGCTAACCGACTCGAGGGCAGAGTTCGAGGACACCTCCAGAT
>CAZEIY010000566.1:0-2933 GCA_964512375.1 uncultured Rickettsiales bacterium
TCCATCCACGGGTTCCCTGTACTGCAGCTGTAGCACCGTCCGAGGCCCTCCGCGGCCGATACCGCGTTCGCGTAACGGACCGCCATGATCCAGGAGATGTTCTCCACAGGACAGTCCGAACAGGAGCTGCCGATGGATGGGCTGGTACCCATCATCGCTCTGTACTGGTCCTGGGTCACCTCGGTCTCGGAGATGTAGTAGTCGTTTGTGAGGGTCACCAAGTGGGCTGGAGACTCATCGTCGCCGCAGTCCGACATCCCCGCGGTGCAGCCCATTTCGAAGGTCTGGGCCTCGATGCCCACCATCAGCCCACCATATTCGGAAGTGTAGCTCTCTCTTGCCCCGCCGCTACCCGAAGAATCATCGTCATCGGAGGGTGGGTTGCGCTCTCCATCGCCCACCCTACCCGTACCACAGCCCCCGAGCAGTAGGCAGGCTAGCACCAGCACCATAGGGCTCTCAACTCTCATCAAGATCTCCGGCCAGAAGGACCCAGGAGCGTACAGCGTATAGGTCCGATAAGGGGAATGGGTCAGTACTCGCTTCCGGAAGGTTTACGTGAGAACCATCTGGGGGGTATGCGCCAGTTGGGGGCCCGATACCCCCCGCGTCTAGGGCCGATAAGAGGCGTTCTGTTCACTCGGCTGAGCTAAGGTTCGCCGGTCAGGATGTTGAACTGGATTGTCTTGCTGCCATTGACCGCCACCACGAAGACATAGTCGTTGGTGCCCGGAACTTGATTACATCCTGAAAACTCAATCTCCGCACGCTTGTCACCACCATCACCCTTCTTGCTGGGTATATTCGCTCCCATCTTCACCATGTCTTCCGTTGTGTACGTCTTGAGGTGTTCTCCACCGAGGTGAAAACTGAACTCATGTTGCTTGCTGTGGTCTGGAGAGCTTTGGCCGCCCTTTCGCAGGATGGCGACTTTCCCGACGATCGGACTCCAGCCGAGGACAACGCCGTCACGTGAGTACCAGTCGTAGCGGTCGACGATCTCATCCTCATCGCTCCTCACGCGGTAGACGACTGTTGAGCCACTCTCGCCCCTTGGGCTGTCGGGAACGCAGCGAACATAGAACCGGCCACCAAGCCCTGACTGGACATATGCAAAGTTGTCCACTCTCTTTTTTGATGCCAATGCTGGAGAGAGGACCCCAACCAGAAGGAGAGTCAGCAGTACTGCGCGGATGGCTCTCACGAGTTCCTCCCGTCGGATGCCATGATCGGAGCGATACGCTATCGGACCTGTACGCGTGCTCAGACAGCACGGATTCGAAGGACTCGACATCCACAACTCAGGGCAACGAGGATACCCGAACACCCTGAAGGAGGTCTGGCAGGTCAAAGGCTGGGGGGTATGCGCCAACAGGCCCTGCCCCCGCCTGGCGGCTGGGTTCCTGACTGTGTCGTTCTGACAATGCGGCAGTCCTGGCTCAATCAGTTCACCAGCGAGATCGTGACCTGTCCCTGGCCCGAATTAACGCCCGCTGCATTGCTCTGGTTGGTACCGCTGTTGAAAGAACCGGCACCGTACTGTGGGTAACTACTGTTGTAGGTGTTGGTATTCACCACGCTCCCACCTGTATAGCCTCCACCGCCACCTCCTTCGTACAGGGAGCCACCCCCACCTCCAAATCCACCGTCTCCACCGTTGCTGTGTCCTGATCCACCTTCTCCACCATTCAGGAATGACTGACCACCGTTACCGGAATTGGTCTGCCCATTGCTGGAGAGACCGCCGCCACCGCCACCGCGCCCCGGAACAGCACCACCTCCGGTGCCACTGTTCGTTGTTTGCGCATCTGGTGCGTCTGTAGTCCAGCCGTCCCAACTGTCACCATTTCCCCCACCTGCAACGATCAGTGGGGTGTTCGCGACATCCACCACAAAAGTCCCGCCTCCACCGCCACCACCAGCACTAGTCGAGGTGCTCCCATTAAGACCCTGTTGTCCTACGAGTATTCTCAGCAGTGAACCTGCTGAAAGAGCAAACGTTCCCGCCATACTCGCACCCGCACCTGGGTCTGTATCTGAGCTATCTCCATTGCCGCCACCTGCACCTACCGCCTGGATTGTGTAGGTCGCGGTCTGAGGCACGGTCCACTGCTGGATCCCGCCACTGAGCGTCACAGCGCCGAACAGGTCTGTCCCCGCGTAGGCGGTATTGCACGCAGTCTGGCTGGGTCCACTGGGACCGGTTTGTGCGCAGTTGCTGAAGACAACCGCGCTGAAACAGGTCACGTCACTGCCATCACAGTCCTGGTCGATGCCATCACCGCACACCTCGGTGCCGCCTGGATGGGCATCGTCGTCACCGTCGTCACAGTCCAAGACCGACGCTGCGTAGGTGCCGACACAGCCGGTATCGCTCTCGTCGAAGGCTCCGTCCTGGTCCTGGTCGAAGTCCTCGTCTACACCGCTATCACAGTCATTGTCCTGGCCATCACAGACCTCTGTAAGGTTCGGGGCGTTGGCAATGTCATTGTCGTCACAGTCCGCGAAGTTATCGGCATAACCGGAGGGTGGGCTGCAGGCGGAAATGGACACGCCCACCACGCCATAACCATCGCCGTCCGCGTCGATGTACCAGTCGTCCGCATCAAGGGCCCCCGCCTCGTCGACGCTGCCGTCGCAGTTGTTGTCGAGACCGTCGCAGACCTCATACGAAGTCGGATTGGTCGCAGCGTTGCCGTCGTCACAGTCCAGAGAGTTGCTGACATAACCGGTGGGCTGCGAGCAGGATGACTGCACCGAGCCCGGATCGCCGTAACCATCGCCATCGGAGTCCGCGTACCAGGTGCCACCGAGGCCGTCATCGGCCGTGCCATCACAGTCGTTGTCGATGCCGTCGCAGATCTCGTACGAAGTCGGGTTGGTCGCAGCGTTGCCGTCGTCACAGTCCAGAGAGTTGCTGACATAACCGGTGG
>CAZEIY010000567.1:0-1043 GCA_964512375.1 uncultured Rickettsiales bacterium
GCAGGAGAGCAGGCCGGTGCCCTCGAACAGGTTCTTGAGAGACTGGCGGACTACACAGAGGCCTCGGTAGAGCTGCGTGGCAAGGTGGCCTCAGCGCTCACCTATCCGGCCATCATGCTGCTCGTCGCTCTGGGCGTGATCGGATTCATGATGGCCTACGTGGTCCCGAAGATCACAAAGCTCTTCGAGGACATGGGAGCCGACCTCCCCTGGATAACCAAGGTCGTCATCTTCATGTCGAAGCTCCTGCAGGGCTACTGGTGGCTGCTCATCGGTGGGGGAATCGCAGCGGCCATTCTCGTGACGCGCTGGTATCGCACAGAAGAAGGCCGACAGAGGGCCGATGACTGGATGCTCAAGGTCCCGGGACTCGGCGGGATGTTCTTGATGGTGTCCATCTCTCGCTTCTCGAGCACGCTGGCTACATTGATGCTCTCCGGTGTGCCCCTGCTCACGGCCATGAGCATCGTCCGGAACATCGTCAGTAACGTAGTGCTGAAGGATGTGATCAGCACGGCTCACATTGCGGTCCGCGAGGGCCAGCCGATGAGCGTACCGCTCAAAGAGTCCGGGCGTTTTCCGCCAATGGTCGTCCACATGATCTCCGTGGGGGAACGGACCGGTGAACTGTCCCCCATGCTCAACCGAGTTGCTACGACCTACGAGGGCCAGGTCAACCGCAAGCTCGCCACTCTCACAGCCCTACTCGAACCCCTGATGATTCTCGTCATGGGAGGCATCGTCTTCTTCATCGCACTCGCGGTGTTGTTGCCCATGCTCCAGATGAACACCTTGGCTGGACGCTGAGGAAAGGAACAAAGAATGTACATGAAGCTGAACAACCTGCGCACCAATCTGGCCACCCGCGCCGGACTGCGGCAGTCCCAGGCAGGCATGACCCTGATCGAGATCATGGTCGTGCTGACGCTGCTCGGCCTACTGATGACCGTGCTGGCCGTTAACTTCTTTGGCATGGCCGAGGAACAGAAGGTCAAGATCACACTGACCCAGATGAAGACCATCCAGGGACGGCTCGACGCCTT
>CAZEIY010000567.1:1053-2929 GCA_964512375.1 uncultured Rickettsiales bacterium
CGCCTTCAAGCAGGAATACGGCAAATACCCCAGCGCCAGCCAGGGCCTCAACTCACTGGTCTCTCCACCTCCAAAGAAGAACGGCCGTACTCCCGGCGCCTTCCTCGACGACGACAACCTGCTCAGCGATCCCTGGGGTAACCAGCTCGAGTACAGCGTCCCCGGCCCGAACGGCAAGCCCTACAAGATCACCAGCCGTGGTGCAGACAGCTCGCCTGGCGGTGAGGGACCTGACGCCGACATCGACAATTGGCAGGGCATGTGATCAAAGACGCTGCCAGCATTCGCGCATCCCTGCGCGGGGACTCCCTGCGGGGCCTCACCCTCATTGAAGTGGTGGTGGTGCTCGCGCTGGTGGGGGTCCTATTACTGGCGGCAGTGCCATCGATGCGAGCGGTGACAGGGGTCGACCTCAAGTCAGCCAGTCGGGAGTTGGCAGCCAGCCTTCGCTACGTCTACGACGAAGCATCGGTGCGGAACATAGTCATGCGTGTTGCCTATGACCTCGACAATCGCACCTGGTGGGTGGAAGCGGCTGACTCGGACGTCCGCATCTTCGCGTCTCGCAAAGAGAGGGAAGCCTTCGACGAGTTCATGAAGCTGAAGAAGATCTCGGATGACGAGGTGAAGGACAAGGCCGAACTGAGGAAGAGCGCTCAGCCATCTATGACCGAACTCGCCACCATGGTTGGGGGTGACGAGGGGGGGGCAAACGACGGCGCCCTGAGCGGACTGCTCGGCGGCATGCTCGGAGGGGGCGCGATGTCGGCAAGCAGTGGAGTTGGCCGCCACTCGGTCAACCAATTCAGCCCCCTGGGCGACGAGGATGAGGCCTTCGCAAAGCGTGAATTGCCTGGCTCCACTCAGTTCTGGGGCGTGTGGACACCGCAGCACGACGAGGTCGTCCGACCGATGGATGAGTTCGAGGTCGAGGCGATGCTGCGCGAAGATCCTGAAGCGCAGGAGTGGCGAGTGGTCTACACCCACATCTTCCCCGGCGGCTACATGGAAGACACGGTGGTCTACCTCAGTGACGAGAGTGGCGAGACCATCACATCGCTGACCGTGGACCCGCTCATCGGCAGAGTGCGCACGGTCCGAGACAAAGTCGAGGTGCCCGACGCCCGCGATCGCGATCGGAGCCTGAACTGATGAACACTCCGCGACGGGCTGGCTTTACTCTGCTCGAGTGCATGATGGCGCTCCTGCTCATCTCGACTACGTTGGTGATCCTGATCGAAAGTCAGAGTTGGGCGGTTCGCTCGCAGAGCCGTGCTCAGCGAATCAACACCGCAACCATGCTCGCCGGCGAGGTGATGACGCAGCTTGAGTTGCGCATGGCGAAAGAGGGCTTCGGAGAACTCGAAGTACACAAGAGTGGGGACTTCCACAACGAGCGCTTCGGTGGATTCTTCGAAGGCTACCGCTGGGAATATGAAGTCGAGAGCGTCGAGGTGAAGTTGCCCAATCTCGATCAACTTATGGGTCTGGCTGGCGAGGGCGCTGATGCTGCCGGTGATGCTGCTGGCGTCTCAACAGGGGGAGGGGCTCCTGCAAATGATCTGGCGGCGTTGGACTCGCTCGGCCTGGATCTCTCCATGTTCAGCGACATGATGGGCAACTTCCTGCGCGAGGCACGAGTACGGGTGTGCTTTCCCGACGGAAACAACGCCGATGGCATGCCTGTCGACGACTGCGTCGAGTTCATCACACACCTGGTCAACCCGACAGGCCGAGTCATGAGCGAAGAGGAGCAGTTGCTGCTGGAAGCTCAGGAAGACGCGGGGTTGAGCCAGTGATGTTCCCCCACTCAAGAGGCCTGGCAATGAATCGAAAGAGCCAGCGAGGACTGACTCTGATCGAGTTAACCCTGAGC
>CAZEIY010000568.1:0-2929 GCA_964512375.1 uncultured Rickettsiales bacterium
CCGTAGCCTTTGCTGCCTCCATCCTCACGGCCTCAGGCTTGAGGGTGGGATCCACCATCTCGCCACACCTGGTCAGCTACCGAGAGCGCTTTCGGGTGGACGGTGTTCTGGCGACTTTCCATGAGTTGGACGAGCTGGCTGCGGCGCTTCGTCCCCGCATCGATGACTGCTCGTCGCTAGAGCACTTCACCTTCTTTGAGTTGGGCGTGCTCCTCGCTTTGAGCCACTTCGAGCGCAAGGGGGTAGATGCTGCCTTGATTGAAGTGGGTATGGGTGGAGAGTTTGATGCCAGCAGGGGGTGCCGGCCATGTGCCGCCGCACTTGTCTCTGTAGATCTCGACCACCAGCAGTTCCTGGGCGAGAGCCTCGCCGAGATCGCCCGCACAAAGGCTCGGATAGCCGTTCCGGGAGGTGTCCTGGTTGTCGGCGAGCAGCGTGAGGATCGGCTCACGGTCATCCGAGAAGAGGCCGCGCGGGTTGGCTCCGAGCTCTTCCTGGCTGGCCGAGACTTTCAGTGGAGTACTGTGGAAGGAAAATTCTCCTATGCGAGTGACCTGCTTCGGATCGACGGCGTCCCCCTGCCGCTGACGGGGGAGCATCAAGGACAGAATGCCGCCTGTGCAGTGGCTCTTACTGAGAAGCTCTGCGCCGCATGTTCTTTGCCTCAGCCCACTGAAGAACAGGTCGCTCAGGGCCTGGAAGGGACTCGCTTCCCAGGACGACTGGAGCAGGTCCTCCTCGACTCGGGCGCTCACGTCTTGTTGGATGGCGCCCATAATCCAGCTGGCGCTCAAGCTCTTGCAGAGGCTCTCCGTTCGCGATTGAGACCATCAAAGCGCATCTGGCTTTTTGCTTCTATGACGGACAAGCGAAGGGCTGAAGTCCTCGATGTGCTCCTCCCGCACGTCGACGAAGTAGTCTGCACGGCCGGCACGACCAGCCCTCGATTTGAGCCGCCAGAGATCCTGGCAGAAGAGGTGCGGACTCGGTGCGGCTTCCATCCAGTGAGTTATTCGCTCACGCCGGAGGATGCCCTCGCGCAGGTGCTTGAGAAGATGGCTCCTGGCGAGGAACTGCTCGTTGCAGGAAGTCTCTACCTGGTCGGCGACGTGCGGGCTCTGCTTGGCCTGGCGTCGTGTCCCGTCTGATGTAACTGTCTATAGGATCTGCCAGGCCCGCTCATCGCCACGCGAGAAGGGTGTCACGTTCCGCTCGCCCTTTACATCGACCTGATCGAGGAGCTGTAGTTCGACCTCCTGATCTGGCGGGCAGTCCGCGTAGCGAGCAGTGATTCGGAGGGCCAATTCCAGGTCTTCGCTCTGTTCGTCTCCGAGGTACAGAGAAAGTGGCCCGGGAAAGTTCGCCACCTGCATGAACGTACCGAGGTGCCAGTAGCTGCGGAGCAGCATGTTTTCGTCGTGGTTTCTGCCGACGATCAGTTTGTTTCCACTCGGCAAGCGGAAGTGACGCCCTACCTTGAGCACCAGGACGTCATCGAAGTCCAGATCGCGATGACCTCGGTGCTCGATGGTGTCCTTGAGACGATTGCCGTAGCTGCCATCGGTCAGGAAACAGCAGCCGCCGGCTGGCTGAGGATAATCGAGGACTCCGAATTGCTCTGCAAGTCGGATTTGCTCTTTGCGACCTCGCCCATTGATGCCAAGCAGGCTGTCGCGATCAACCCACCCTCGCTGCTCGGGGATGCTCTCGTCCAAGGCCTGCTGGCAGAGAGGTCGAACGATGAGGCCTTCGAGGTCACTCTCCTTTTCGATGATTTTCATCTGCCGC
The DNA here is from genome assembly GCA_964512375.1 of uncultured Rickettsiales bacterium. GTDB lineage: Bacteria > Myxococcota_A > UBA796 > UBA9615 > UBA9615 > UBA6601. The sequence goes on from CAZEIY010000568.1 coordinate 1,789, forward strand.
CGCATCTGTGTCATAGGCCGCTGTCCGAGGACTTCGCCTGTGGCGATAAAGTGCGCCTCATACTCTTCCATCAACTCTGTGTTTGCGTGGGTGAGCATGTGGATGCGGCAGTCGATGCAAGGGTTCACAGAGCTACCCCAGCCGTGCTTTGGCTCGGTTAGAACTTTGAGATATCCCTCGCGCACGTCGACGACCTCGACGGGAATCCGCAGGCCTGCAGCACCGACAATCGCCTCGTTCTGATAGTGACTTCCGTCGCTGCGCTCATGGCCCATCTTTCGCTTGTGGTCGGTCAGGCAGAATCCCGTAAAGCAGTTGATGGCTACGACGTCAATTCCCTGCAGTCGGAGAAGGATGCCTGCGAGGGTGCTGTCGAGGCCGCCGGAGTACATCAACAGGCAGCGGACCTGTCGGCCCTTCTCGTCCAGCCGGGGTGTAATCCCGCGCTCCATGTGTTCGCGGAGGCGCTCATCAATTCGTACTGTGTTACTCATCGCATTGCTCAGCTATCACCTGTGCAGCATATCGGTCAATCTCTGAGTGGTTACTTACTGTGTTGAGGGGCCCCTTTTGGCATCTCTTTAATGAAAATTGACGGCTCGGGCTGCCACCATCAGCACGATGCTTCAAGATGACGAGTAGGTGATGGACATCGATGCTCTGCGAACTGAGTGGGACTCCAGGGTCCGGGCTGATCCTGCACTGGACCAGTCTGGGGCTGCAGCCTTGCAGGCCTGGCAGATCGAGGAGGGTGCCTCCTTCGACGGACGGCCACTGTGCAACGTCTTGCGTCCGTCCTTCATTTCGCTTGAGGAACTGGCGAACGTCCAGCGGATCTGTGTGCATGCGGCCGCTGCAATTCGCAAAGTGCGAGGGTGGCTTCTTTCGGGCAGTGATTGGCCGGCTTCTCTCGAACTGACCGAGGACGCCCTACAACTGGTGCGGATTGATCCGGGTTTTGAGCGCTTGGGAATAACAACCCGGCTCGATGCCTTTGCGACCCCATCGTCCTTCTCGTTTGTAGAGCTGAATGCGGAAGCCCCTGCCGGGATTGCGTATCACGAGGTCCTGGCGAAGATGTTCGAGAACTGTGCAGTGATGTCGCAGCTCGCTGAGCACCTGGATTTTCGGCCTTTGCGAG
>CAZEIY010000569.1:0-2922 GCA_964512375.1 uncultured Rickettsiales bacterium
TCTCGGCTCTCGCGCACGGAGCTACCGGGCAGGCCTACAACCTGGAAACACGGTAGCGCGCTGAGCACGTCGACCTCGACGCGGACGGGCTCGCCGGCGACTCCCCACAGGCACCCCGAATGTACGGTGACGGACATGGCGAGGCATCTTTGCCAGGGCCGTGCCGAATCCACACAAATCCAGTTTCTCTTGTTCTCTCAGTCCTGTAGCCGCGTCGCACCTCCCCAGGCCATCGCCGGACCTGTCCAGCCGAGTCCGAAAGTGTCCCCTGGCCGGACAACAAAACTACGCAGCGCTGCTGCAGAGTGCATCGAGCAAACTTGTGGACTGTGGGTGGGGCCCGTCGCCGTGAGTACGGGCCTGGGGACACCATCATGAGAACCGGCTGAAGTAGAGGGGAAGCCATGAGTGACACAGGACAACCGTGGATCATCGCTGTCGATGACGAACTGGGGATCCTCGACGACATCACAAGGATCCTTGGGCGGCGGTATCGGATCAGCACCTTTAACGACCCCTACGAGGCACTCGAGGCGATGAAGCAGCAGGGCTGCCCCGACCTGGTGCTCACCGACCAGCGCATGCCCAAGATGACCGGCACGGAGTTACTCCAGGAAGTCTCTAAGCTGTATCCCGATTCTGTCGGAGTGATCGTCACCGGCTTCACCGCTCGAGGTGATGTCATCGGAGCGATCAACCAGGCCCATGTGTTTGCCTACGTGACCAAACCGTGGAACCGCGATCAGCTACTGGAGACCACCGAGCGGGCCCTCAGAATGAGCGTCGGGCGACAGGCTTCGAAGGAGTTGAAGGCCAACCTCGATCAACTGGGCAACGAGCTCGGAGAACTCAAGGCAACGGTCTCGTCGAACAAGGAAACCCTCGCACAGAGTTTTCAGGACGTACGGCGGCAACTCCAGGCGTTGGCCGAGCGTTCGACCCGCCTGCACGAGCCGGAGACAGCCTCTGGCGCTGAGGACACGAGGTAGGCGCAGCAGTGAACTTCGGCAGTCTCAGGCCCTGGGGAATCGGTCTCAAGGATGTCCTTGAGGTCCTACCCTCCTGTGTTCTGCTGGTAGACCCCAATCGGCTTGAGATCATCTCTTCCAATGCTGCTTCCAGGAAGGTCTACCGCGAACTCGCGGGGCAACTCCCCGAGAGCAACCACGAGGACGCACTCGCGGGGCAGCCGATCAGCATCCTCTTCCCCGACCTGGACTTCGCTACCCGACTCAGTTCCCCAGACTTCCTACCCCACGAGTCCGTCGTGGCCTACGGGCGCGAACTGCTCGGCCTGAGAATCTCAGGCGTGTTCACCCGCAGTGGCAGACTCGACTGCCTGGCCATAACGTGGAGCAACATCACCCAGTCAGAACGCTATCGGCTGGCCTTCGAAAACATACCGTCCCTGCTGATGATGGCAGACGCCGAGTCCCTCGAGGTGACCGGCGTAAATCTCGCATCCCGCGAGACACTGATAGCACTGCAGGAGTACCTGAAGGCTCCGGCCGACAACCTGCTCGGCAAGTGCATCGACCAGTTCCACGACGCCCCCGAGAAGCAGCGCGAGATGCTCAAAGATCCCGAGCAACTGCCCTTCACCTCGGTGATCAGCATTGGCACCGAGAAGCTGCAGATGGATGTCGCTGCCATGGTCGACGACCTGGGCACATACATGGGCCCGATGTTGCGCATGACTTCGGTCACCGAACGCCACAATCTCAGCGAGCGTCTGCGCAAGGTCACCATGCTCGTCGCACAGTCGACCATTCGACTCAGAGACACCGCAGAAACCCTGGCCAGCACCGCCCGCGTAACCGGACAGGACGCCGCGCAGGCTGCTGCCTCAGCGGCTGAAGCCGCGAACACCGCCAGCGACATCGTGACGACAGCGGCGGATCTGGGCCAACGCACAGGCGCCATCCTGGACGAGGTCGGTGGAGTGCTGAAGGTCAGCCGCGACGCCCTCGAGCTGGCGAAAGGCACCCAGGACACGATGGAGAACCTGACTCAGAGCGCCGCCAAGATTGACGAGATCCTGGAGTTCACCAAAGAGTTGTCCACCCAGACCAACCTGCTGTCGCTCAACGCTGCCATCGAAGCGGCTCGCACGGGCGGAGAAGCCGGGCGCGCCTTCCAGGTCGTCGCGACCGAGGTCAAGCACCTGGCGGAAGTGACCAACGAGGCAAACACCCAGATCACAAAACTGGTGTCGAGCATCCAGCAGGGGACCAGCGAGGCTACCCAGCGGACGGAAGCTCTCGCGACCGCTATGACCCAGCTCGACGGGGCCTTCGGCAAGATGTCCAAAGCGGTCGAAAGCCAGGTCGAAACAAGTCACGGCATCGCGGAGCGCAGCTCGGAATCGGCCGACGGCGCAACCGACGTAAGCCGGGCTGTATCCAGGGTGCAGCAGAGTTCCAAGGAGACCGGCGTTTCGGCCGAAGACCTCCTGGAAGCATCCGCCGACCTCGCGAAGCATGCGAACGGCCTGTTGACCGCAATCGAGGGGGTGTTTTGATGACTAAGCCACCCAACACGGTAAGTAGGCTGCCGGGATGTGCATTGCGGAAAAATCAGGTAAGAAAGAGATCCCATGCTAGGTGAAAAGAACATGTCTGCTCTCGAACGTCTGAAACAGCGGCGGTCCGAGAAGCCAGCAGGCCCAGACGCGGGCACTGCCCTTCGCACGATCTTCATCGTCGATGATGAACGTCCCAACCTGGATGCCCTCGGCAGAGCGCTCGCTGGGCGCTACGAGGTGACTTCCTTCGACAGCCCGTTCGACGCGCTCGAGGCAGTCAAGGCGAGCGGTTGCCCTGATCTCGTCATCACTGACCAGCGCATGCCGGGAATGGTCGGAGTGGAGTTGCTCGATGCAGTCGGCAGCCTCCACCCCCAGAGCGTGGGCATCATCATCTC
>CAZEIY010000570.1:0-2918 GCA_964512375.1 uncultured Rickettsiales bacterium
GTGTCGAGGGGGTCACGCAGTCAATCAAGGAGCAGATCTCGTCGTTTGTGGTGGCCTATCACAAGGAGGGTAAGAAGGTCCCCGTGCGAGGAGTCGTCGACTTCTTGATGCTCAAGGACTTCTCTCCCGTGAAGCCGATGGCTGACGACTATCCAGCGGCGGGCCACAGCGCGGCTCAGCTTGGCTACGACAAGTGGCCTGCGCTCGCCCTCGGAGTCCGCGTGAACGTGCTCGACTGGATCACTGTGGGGCTGGCGGGAGTAGCTCAGGAGGGCCTGAAGGCGGCCGCATACGATCCTGCGTCGGGTGATATTCACGCGGCGTACGGCACGCCAGTCTTTCGTCCGTATATGGGGTATGTGCGATTGGTTCGTCCCTCGGGTCAGGCGGTTGCCGGCTCTTATCACCTGCACTACGGGCAGGGGTTGGTGATGAGCACCCTGGGCGGTCGTGGGCGACACGGCTTCTACTTGCGCCGCAGCATTGGCCATGGCGATGACCGTATCCGCGAATTTGATGGGCTCATGGGAGCGGCTGCCCATACCGGAGCCCTGCGTGCAGGGACCGTCCGCTTCTCGATGAGTTCTTTTGTCTCGTTTCGCAGCTACGACCAGTACATCAGCTACATCGGGCTTGCTGGGGGTGAGCAGCTGGACGCCGCTACGGCGGAGGTCTCGTCACCTCGAGTCTGGGTCGATGGCAAGCGGGCTACCTACATGACCATACCCAGCGTGTTCCGTGTCGGACTATTGGGCGGCAACTTCACTGCGCGCTTTAATCGTCGTACGCACCTGGGTTTCACAGGCTACGGCGCGTTCATGGACCGCACCGCTCTACAGGGTGCAGAGGACCCCAACACATTCCTGATTCGACAGCGTTGGCCTTCGGACAGGGGCTTTGGTGCGTTGGGAATCAATGGACGGATTGGAGTCGGGCTCCTGAATGTCGAGGGGGAGTGGGGTCTGTGGCTGTCTGGCAGTCCGGCAAATGCGCTATTTCTCCGAGCTGAGTTGGAGCCCGCATGGGGTGTGGTGTCGCTCTCGCTGCGTCACTACGACACCGGCTACGGCAATCCAATGGCTCGCGCTGAGGCGGCGCCTGATCGCTATGCGGGCAACTCAGCTCGTAATGAGCAGGGGGTGCGGCTGGCGGCCACCCTTCGCCCGGACAAGCGCTTGCGGGTGAATACTCGCCTCGACTTCAGCCGCAACATCCTGTTCAAGGTGACCGACTTCAGTTTTCGGGCCAGCGTTACGGGTAAGCCAGTTGAGTGGTTGCAGTTGCGTGCATTCTCCGACTACGTCAACCAGAACATCGCGCTGAATGGGAGCGAACAGCGCTACGGCGGTTCTTATGACGAGGATGTCTTTGGGCTCGCCCCAGATGAAGAGATCGAATACGACGAAGGTAGCTACGAGCGGGCCGGGGAGCACATCCGGGTTGGAGGTTCACTCCGATTACAGCACCGACGTGTGGGAAGCTTTGTTGCTCGCTACAGCCACACCTGGGAGAACACTGGCAAGGAGGCGCTCTCCGACAGCGGTGCTTGTGAGGTGGTCATGCAGCCAAGTCATCGTATTCGTCTGCAGGGCCGCCTCTATCCCAGTCGTAGCACCCGCATTGTCGCCAGCTTCAGCTACGAAGATGATGACGTACGTGGCAGTAAGGGGTCGCGGGGTCTTGAGACCTACCTGCAGGTGGAGCAATCCATCAAGGAGCGTGTTCAGCTTCGACTGCGTGGTCGTCTGGGACGCTACCTTCCCGATGCGCCGCAGGCATGCGACTTTGGAGGCGATGATGCCTACAGTCCCAGCGACTACGACCTCCGACACTTTGGTGAGCTGCTGTTCACTGCGCGGGTGAAATTCTGATGCCCCTGCTCCGGCTTTGTCCAGTCTCTGCTGCCGTGTTTGCAGCCTCCGCTATCGCGCTGTCGCTACCCTCAGCGGCCCTCGCTGCGCAGCCCGGAGATGTGATCTTCAGTGAGTTGCTCATCCGCTCGTCGGCAGCGTCCGAGTGGATCGAGCTGTTTAATACGACGAGTTCTGAGGTGGACCTCAGCGACTGCAGCCTCTCAGAAGAGGGTGCGCAGGTGCCACTGACCGACCTGGTCGTTCCCGCCGGAGGCTTCGTGCTGCTCAGCGAAGGGACCACCTGTGTGGTCTTCGACGAGTCGGGTGATTGCGTGCGAGACTCTGATTTCGAGTACGGCGCGATCACCTTGAACGACACTGAGTCGCAGACCCTCGCCCTGCTGTGCGCGGGTTCCGTGGTGATCGATGAGGTCGTCTACGACAACGCAGCCTTTGCCTCGGGCTGTACTGGTGGCGGTAACTGCTCCGTGAACTTGAATCCAGGCGCGATGGACGGCGGGTCGAATGACGACTGGAGCACGAATTGGTGCGTGCCGCCTCCCACCGCTTTCGTTTATGACGAGCTGGGTCTGGAGTCTGTCTCGACACCAGGCGTATCCAACCAATGTCAGAGTTCGGGGCCGGGATGCTCGCCCGGCGATATGATCTTTACCGAATTGATGATCGACGCTCCTGACTCCAGTGACAGCATCGAGTGGCTGGAACTGCTCGTGCGCGGATCCGGTGGCTGTGATCTGCATGGTTGTGTCCTTCAAGAGGGGCCCTTCCCGGAGATCACGGCGGACAACGTGACGCACGAAGACTGGCGGAGCCACGTCATCGATGCGGCGGGCAACTCGCTGGTGTTTGCTCAGGGGCAGTACGCGCTGTTCGCAGAGGGCAGCGCCGCGACGGTGGCGACCTCTACGGATGGCTCTGAGGTCTACGTAGCGGATTACAACTACTCGGGAGTTTCGTTCGCCAATTCGGAGATCGGCTACGTTCACCTGTTGTGCGATGGCGAAGTGATCGATTCGGCACCTTATGACTGGCAAGCGGTCGAGC
>CAZEIY010000571.1:0-610 GCA_964512375.1 uncultured Rickettsiales bacterium
CCATTGCTCGGGCATTCAACTCCGATGGAGTAACGGGCGTATTGGTCTCGGGTGTTCAGTCCGGCTCCCCGGCAAGTAGTGCCGGCGTGCGAGCTGGAGATGTGGTTCTCAGCTTCGGGGCGGAACGGGTTGAGTCGCCAAGCCAGCTTCGAAACGTAGTTGCTCTTAGCGCTGCCGGTGTGGCGGCGAGACTTGAGATCTTGCGGGATGGGCGCAAGAAGTTGATAGATGTGACACTTGAGAAAAAGAGTCCTATCTCACTGAAAAATAATCATAATATATACGGCGAATCGTCCGGTCTGCAGGGGCTTCGCCTTGAGGATCTTCGCCTAGTCGATGGTCGGGAGCGACGACACCTGGGGGTAGGAGTGGATATCCATGACGGCGTGCTGGTTCGCTCAGTTGATCCCGCTAGTGCCGCCTCTCGTGCGGGGCTTCGTGCTGGTGACGTGATCGTAGAGCTCAACAGGCATGGGATCTCGAATCTGAAAGAGCTCCAAAAGCAGGCTTCAGCCTCGTCTGAGGCCTTGATAGCGCGAGTCATTCGGGGAGAAGCGAGCCTGTACGTTCTCTTGAGTTGAACTCTCAACGGATTGCAATTCAGGAAGCG
>CAZEIY010000571.1:620-2906 GCA_964512375.1 uncultured Rickettsiales bacterium
GACGAGCGATGGGGTTCCGGAGTTCTGAACGAGACCGCGACAAGCCGTCGCTTCTCCCGGCAGACTCTCTTTGTGCCCGAGATGTCGCTCCCCAGCCCGCAAACTTCAGATGAACTACTCGCGAGAGCACGCTCCGTTGCGGGGAGACCGCTGAGAGACATAGCTGCGCAGTTGGATCGCCCTGTCCCTCCAGATCTTCGCCGGGCCAAGGGCTGGATAGGGCAGCTTCTCGAGAGCTTCCTGGGGGCAAGCGCCGGTTCACGCGCGGAACCGGACTTTCCGCACCTCGGAATTGAACTCAAGAGCCTACCAGTCGACAGATCAGGTAAACCACGGGAGAGCACGTGGGTCTGTATTGCTCCCCTTGACGGCTCTCTATCGGGTACCTGGGAGCTGTCCTGGGTGCGTCGTAAGCTCAGCACGGTCCTCTGGGTCCCTGTAGTGGGGGAGGGGACTGTGGCGCCTGGAGACCGCCTTGTAGGCGCTGCGTTGCTCTGGTCCCCCTCGGAGGAAGAGGAGGAGCTGCTTCGCAGCGACTTCCAGGATCTTGCCGAGCTGATCCAGACGGGAGATCTCGGGCACCTTGATGCCCATAGGGGAAGCGCCCTGCAGTTGCGTCCCAAGGGGGCGAGCAGTCGTGACCTCACGTGGATGCTCGACGAAGACGCTCAGTGGGTCGAAGTCAACCCTCGGGGTTTCTATCTTCGGCGCTCTTTCACCGCTGCGCTTCTGGAGCGCCACCTTCGAATGCCGGGATCCTGAATTGTGTTGCTGCTCAAGGCAGCACATCTTCGCAATAGAAGCACAACAAAAGGGGCACAGTAGCTCGGAGTCTCCGCAACGATTTCATGGCAATCAGGGCCTGTAAATTCCTCGCCCGGGAGACAACATGAAGCTCATTGTATTGCCTGGTCGGCTCCTGCTGGCCTTTCTGATTGCGTTCAGCACCATGGGAGTGAGTGAATGCAGTGATGAGAACTCCCAGCCGGACTCCTTCGACGGGGTTGGAGGAGAGGATGACGGTGATAATTGGGCTTCGTCGGGCGACGTGCCGTCCAACGCGGAAGTGCCTCTGGAGCAGTTGGCAGGCGACTGCCTGCCCGCTGCCTACTTGTCCTGCGGGTCGGCGGTTACTGCGAACAGCGCTGATCCCAACTCAGGTCATACCAGCGTCATTGATTTCTATCCGGTGGCCGTTGGCAACTATAGCGGTCCGGAAGTGGCCTATGCGTGGCGCGCCCAGACCACCGAAGAGGTGACCTGGTCTCTTGTTGGCGCGGTCCCCACCGAACTGAATCACGATTTGTTCGTGTTGCACGGGGAAGCAACCTGCAAGGCCGATTCGGCGGTGGCAAGGGGCTTCAACTCGGTACGCTTCGACGCGATCGCAGGGGACCTCTACTTCCTGGTCGTAGATGGCTACGATGGTGACGCTGGTCAATACACGGTCGAACTGGAGTGCACGGGCAATCCCGTCAGTCCGGGCAGTCAGCCCAGCGCTCCCGTCTCTGAGCCGAGCACAGAGGTCATCTTCTCTCCTCAGCCCTACGAGACTTCACACCTGGCACGAACCGCGGAACTGATTGAGGCCGCTGAGCACTCCATCGATCTTGCGATGTACAGTTTCCGGGACAATCAACTGCTTGAGGCACTTGAGTCAGCGGCAGACCGAGGCGTATCCATTCGGGCCCTGCTCGAGAGTGCCCGAAACGATCGTAATGACCCCGATGGCGGAAGATCAGGTCAACTCGAGGACATGGGAATAGAGGTTCGCTGGGTCAATAGGATCATGCACCACAAGTTCGCGATCATCGATGGACCACGCTCTCAGGTGGACGCTGCAGACACTGGAGTTCTGGTCTCGGGTAGCGGGAACTGGTCGCTGTCAGCCGGAACAAGGTTTGACGAGAATACTGTTATATCAACCGGAGATAGGGCTTTAAATCTAAAGTTTCAGAATCAGTCTAGGGCTTTCGATTGGAATGAGGCGATTCCGGCGGTGCCTGTGACGGAGCTGTCGAGTGCTGAGATCGACTCTGCTTCGGGCGCTGACACCGTCTTCACCTCGGACAATTTCCATCCGACTACATCGGCAACCCATGGCCCGACGTTCACGACGAACGGCCCCGAGGGGGATGCGATACGGGGCCCCCTTGCGGTCTTCATTGAGTCGGCACAGGATTCGATCTGGGTAGCTTCCGGCCATCTCCGTTCTCGCCAGATTACGGATGCGATTCTCCGTGCATGGGAGGCTAATCCTCAGCTCGATATTCGTGTCTATCTCGA
>CAZEIY010000572.1:0-2889 GCA_964512375.1 uncultured Rickettsiales bacterium
CGAAGAGGTGGAGCTCCTGGTCAAAGCCCGGAAGGTCACCCATCCACTGCCAGTTGTGAGTGAACTCGTGGACGAGGGTCTTCTTCAGGCTGTCCCGCGAGCGACCTGACTTGAGGGCGATCCGGTTATCTGAAGGGCTGTAATAGCCGGCAGCTGAACCAGACAGTGCGTCGTCGGCCTTCATCCACTCGACCGGGGCGATGCGCTCCTTGGCGATGGGCATGGACCCCACCAGATGCTCTCCCCAGAAACCCTCGAGAGCATCCCGCTTGGGTCCGAGCACCTCTCTCACGAGACGGTCCAGCTCCTTTTCGTTCTCCTCAGGCACCTGCCGCGCCTCAATTTCTAGGATGGTGCCTTCCGCAAAGGACTCCCAGTCAGGCTTGCGGGCCAAGAGACTACAGACCAGGGAGTAGGCCCCTTTGCGCGAGACCACATCCTCGGCAATGAAGTCGCCGTCGAAGCCACCCGTTGCGAACTCGCTGGTAGTGATGGTGCCGAGGCCTCCACAGCAACTGGGGCACCCGTCATCCTCGCAGAAGCACTGCTCCAAGCGCTTAAGAGCCCACTCGAGGAAGTCCTTCTGATCCTGTGATGACTCGACCAACCAGGCGAGGTAGAGCTTCGGGTCGTACTCCTCGGGCCAGAGCCTGTAGAAGAGCAGGCGGAAGCCTGTCAGCTTCTGGGGTCCGCCCCCACCGTCCACGCGCTCGTTCTTCCCCTCACCGCCCACGCGCTCGTTCTTCACCACGACATACCGGAATTCCGTGTCGAAGTTGGTGAACTTGCGCCTGAGGTAGACCTCCAGGACCCGTGCCAGCGCGTTGTGGGCGGGATAGCTCAGATAGGCCTCTCCCGGTGCCAACAACTCGATGCCTTGATCGCCCTCGCGACGGCCCCTCTGGAGGGCCTTGGGCTCGCCCTTGCCCCCGTCATCCGAGCCGTGCGCTCCCCACTGACGAACGACTACAGCCGGATCATCCAGACCCGCTACAACCTGTGCTCGGCCATCCTCCGTAATGACCTCGCCGCACCTGTTGACAAGCACCAGAGTAGGAACGCCTGTCACCCCGAACTTCTTGCTGAGCTGCTGCTTCGCATCGCGTTCTTCGAATCGCATGGCTGCCCAGGGCATCTGTTCGTAGTACTCATCGAAGCCTGCCTGGCTCCTATCACTCGACACGAACACAATCTCGAGCGAGGGGTCATTGGCTGTGTTGTAGAACTCTGTCAGCTTCGGCGTGAATTCTCGGCATGGACCACACCAGTGGGCACTGAAGTACAGACCGATAACCTCCTTGCCCTCCAACGAGCGGTTTACGGTCCGGTTGAGCAGAGATGACAGCTCGGCATCACACACTTCCGCAGCGCCCTCAGCTACGGCCTCGGGCGCAGGGCTTTCATCTCGGGGCTCGGCACGCCGGTCTCCACCGAGGCGGTTGATCTCGAAGAACAGGTTCAGACCTACCGAAGAGAACTCGCGCTGCAGTTGCCCTTTGAGCGCAAGGTTCAGCGGATTGACCTCGGAGAGCAATGCGGTCTCGACCAGTCGTCCGCTGGTCTGCACGACATCTCGCATCTCTTCCCTGAGGGTGGACAACCAGTAGCCACCGATCATTCGTAGCGGCGGGCTGCGACGACCCAGCCCGGGCAGGCGCCGCCACTGGAGCTGCCCCATCATCTCATTACGCAGTTCATTGAGGTCGGCTTTGAGCTGGGCGGGGTCCACTTCGACCTGCTCGGGGCTCTCGTTCCCCTGCTCGACCTCCTCGATCCCTTCCTGCTCGATCCAGCGCAACTGCAAGGCGCCCCTGACGGCCTCGAGAGCATCGAGCATGGTCTCTTCGTCCGGTGGCCGCTCAGGCGCTTGCCACGGCAGGGTCTCTGCCCCCATATCAACGAAGGTCACGTCGTCCTGCATGAAGCGACTGGCGAAACCAATTGGACGCTCGTTGCGAAGAGTGGTGCGGAACCGTGCACGACGACGATCTACCTGGATGTTCTCGTCGAGATCATGGAGCGAGACTCGAACCTGGCCGACCTGCCGGAAGCGCAGGGGATGCAAGGAGACCTCACCGTCTTTGGGCTGCTCCTCTTCCGGAGGCTGCACCCGCAGATAGTTACGGACGACTACGGTACGTGGGGGGAAGCGGCGCACGGCATAAGGGAACCAGTCGATAAACAATCGTGCATGATCCATGTAGTCATGGGGAGTCGGATCCACCGCCGTCAACGAGTAGGCCGACTGGTCGTAGATTCGCACCACGTCGCGACCGCAACAGCCATCTGGAATCTCGAAGCGGTCGCCACGGAACTCATCGTGGTTTCTGATCAGGTAGGAGGCGACATCTGGCTTGCCAGTGCCCTCGGCAGCTGACTCAAAGATCAGGACCTCGGCGACATCCTCTCCAGCCAACCAGTCGTCCAGGTACTCATTGGTCTTCTGTCCGGGAAAGACGGTCGCCAGCATCTTCCTGGGCAGGGGCTTCTTGTCATAGGTCTCGAAGACCCTGGCCATGGTGTAGGCGATCAGAGCTTCGTGGTGTCTCGGGCAGACCACGCTGGGCAGATGCTCCAGTTCATCAATGGCTACCTGGGGCGACCAACCAAAGCTGGCGAGTCCGTTGATGCTCTCGTCTTCTCCAGGACGAGAGGTCGACACCAGAATCAACGCGCCCTCGTCGGCCAGCGACGCGCGCAGGGTTGCTACCAGCGCCTCAGGGTAGTTGCCGACGCCAATGGACACCATCACGTCGAAGACCTCTTTCCTGTCGACCGCGATGTCCTGGGCGCCAAAGTACTGCCAGCGTCCCAGGATCTCGACGGTCGAACCCTGAGGTAGTTCCTCGCGCAGACGTTCGATGACCCGCGTACGTATATAGTTTCTGG
>CAZEIY010000573.1:0-1736 GCA_964512375.1 uncultured Rickettsiales bacterium
TATATCGGCGATGCAGCGATCACGTCGAGTGGACCCAGCGGCTACTGGGACCCCTGGCCCCTGGTCGATCCGGATCCATTCCTGTCCTGGGACTTCGATTGGGGGGGACCGAATGCGCCGTGGATCCCCCAACTGGCCGCGGGCGGCGACACGAGCACAGTCAACAATTCCTACAGTCCCGTTTGGAATGAGCAGGAGCAGTTCTTCGCTCTCAAGAGTGCGACCTGGGCAAACTTCGTTCTCTACGATGAAGATCTACAGTTCGACGACACAATCGACTCCCACCTTTACCTCGCCCCCCTACCGATCGAATGGCTGCGAACGTCCCAGTCTCAGTACCTTTACGGCACCTACTCCACGCTGAGCCTCGGCTTTGAGCCGCAATGAGGAATGACATGCATCGATCCGGAGTCTTGTTCCTGTCCGCATGCATCCTCTTTGGATGCACTTCGCCTGCAGTTGAGTCCGGTCCTGACGACGCGCAGGCAATTGAGGGCACAGTGTCTACGAGTACGGTCGCCGATCTCTCGGCACCGACTGACTCTGGTGTCGACCGCAGGGCCAGTGCCCCTGCGGAGCCGTCAGAACACCGGATAGCAGACCTGGCCTCAATGCTTCGACCATTCGAGGACTCTCTACCTTCGCGGGAGTACCTCGATAGTGCTTTTGATGAGCCCGTAAAGGTCCTGTTGGGCTTGGCCATCGGTGCAAAGTCTGACCCACTTCTGCGCTCCAATGCTTTGCGTGAGCTGGGCTTGTTTCCTGAGTCGGAAGAAGCGGTCTCACATCTTTTGGAGGTCGTCGTCGACAAGACCGCGTTGCGGACGGACCGCGTAGGTGCGATCAATGGGCTTTCCTGCCCGCATGTGCTGAACAAAGCACGCATCCCCGGTCTACTGTCACTCCTCGAAGACACCGACCCCATGATCCAGGCTGCTGCGGTTCGGCTGCTGGCGCGCTGGCCTGAGGCACAGCCCCGGATCATCGAACTCGTGGCCGATCCTGAAACGAATCTTGATGTGCAACGACTCGGCAAGCTCGGCTTGAGGCAAGCGCAAAGGAAATCACCATCTAAGTGAGTCTTGTGGTCCTCTGCCCCGCACAATGACCGACATATCAGAGCTCGCAGCCCGTCAACTGGCCATAGCCGCTCGAGGGGGTACCGATGAGGCCTGAACAGTAAGTGTCTTTCGCTTACATACAGCGACTGCCCTAGCCTTTGGTAGACTTATACTCAAGGAGGGGATTGATATGAAGCACTCTGCCTACTGGAGGTTAACGTTCCTATCGGCTTGTATTTTACTTGTCGGCTGTATTAGGCCTGGCGGCAACTCTTTTGGTGGAAGTGGCGCTTCGGGGCTCTGCTCTTTCGATTCTGAGTGTGACTTTGACGAGTTTTGTTACCAGTCCAATTGTGAGCGAGCACTAGGCCGTGAATATCTGGTGACGATTCTGTCCGGGGTGTCTTACAGCGCTGGGCTACCTGACCTTCATGTCATCTACGGAGTTTCTAGGGACGGCGAATGGTCGGAACAGTGTCAGACATTAACGGACTATGACACCAACTATCCTGACTGGGGACATTCCTGCTCTTTTGTGATTTCAGAGGGACAGGCCTTTGAGATGCAGGTTTGGGATGAAGACATCCTGTTTGATGACGTCCTGTTGACGGCACAATGGGAGGGAGTCGACGACCTGGTCGATCTCATCAGCGATTGGGGTCTTGAACTGGTCAC
>CAZEIY010000573.1:1746-2882 GCA_964512375.1 uncultured Rickettsiales bacterium
GAGAATAGACCCCCTCTTCTAGAACGCAGTTAGCAGGTAGATAACGCTTGCGGAGAAAGGCGGACGGCCAAAGGGGTGGCGGGCTAGCACCGCGGCTGCTGAAAAGGGGAACTGTCGGTAAGAATCCTGGGCCCCTGGCGGATACTCACCAGCCCCGGCGACGGTCAGCTAACTATCTCGTTGGCGAACTAACGTGTTTGGGCTCACCGCATTCGTCTGTCGAAGGTCGGACTAGCTGCCCGACCGCTCTTAGCTAGGCTAGGATTCCCGCTCGGAGGTAACGATGGACCTGAAAATCCTGCTTGTACTTTGCTTTGGCTCCCTCTTGCTTATCGGCCTTCCAGGCTGCGGGGAGTCCGATGACGATGACACCGCTGATGATGACGACACGGTCGGCGATGACGACGACACGGTCGGCGATGACGACGACTCGGCAGGCGATGACGACGACTCGGCAGGCGATGACGATGACTCGGCCTCCGATCCTGTAGTCGACAACGATGGCGATGGTCATCCGAGCGATGCCGACTGCAATGACGAAGATGCCGCCATCCATCCTGGGGCCGACGAACTGTGCGACGGCACCGACCGCAACTGCGATGGAGACTCTCAACAGGGCGCTGTGGACGCACCCACCTGGTACGAAGACATCGATGGCGACGGCTACGGAGTAGAAGCGAACAGCCAGGATTCCTGCAATCAGCCCCACGGATACTCGGCCTATTCCGGTGACTGCAATGATGCCGAGCCCAGCTATCACCCCGGCGCCGCAGAGGCCGACTGCACCGACCCGAACGACTACAACTGCGACCAGTCCACGGGCTATGCCGACCTCGACAACGACGGGGTGGCGGCGTGTGAGGACTGCAACGACGATGACAACACCATTAACTCCGCAGCCACAGAGGTCTGCAATACGGTCGATGACGACTGCGATGGATTGGTCGACGAGGCTGGCGCCGATGGGGGCAGCTCGTGGTACCTGGACGCCGACGGCGATGGCTACGGCCGCGCCACCCCCGTGGTGGTTGCCTGCGTCGCGCCGCCCAGCCACGTCGGCAACGCCTCGGACTGCGACGACCTCGCGCCGGCTACCTATCCCGGAGCCGCTGAGGTCTGCGACGAGGTCGACAATA
>CAZEIY010000574.1:0-2871 GCA_964512375.1 uncultured Rickettsiales bacterium
TGAAGACCTTCGGTCCAGCCCTTGATGACGCGGTTCAAGGGGAAGCTGATGGTCTCATCTCGAACTACCGAGCTATCGAACATCTTTCCATCGGTGGTCCAGCCCGTGTAGTGCACCTTGACCGTGGTGGTGGCCGTGGGGTGCTCAGTGCCAGTGCCGGCGGTCAGTACTTTGTAGGCGAGGCCAGAGGCAGTGGTTGTGGCATCAGCGGGTGCGGCTGCAACGTCAGAGGGTGCTGGGAGTGCGCTCATAGCGGGGGCCTTTCGTGGGGGGGGGGCGGCTTCGAAGGACAATAACTCTACGTCAAACACGAGGGTTCCGGAGGGTGCGCCGGGACGTCGTGGCTTGTCACCGTACGCGAGGTTTCCAGGAATCCAGAAGCGGGTCTTCTCACCGGTCACCATCAACTGCAGGCCTTCCGTCCAACCCTTGATCACCCTGTTGAGGGGGAACACAGCGGGCTTCCCGCGCGTGACCGAGCTGTCGAACATCTTTCCATCGGTGGTCCAGCCCGTGTAGTGGACCGTCACGCGGCTGGTAGGTGCGGGGTGTTCCTGACCGGTACCCGGGTTCAGCACCTTGTAGGACATGCCCGACGCGGTGATGAGCGCATCAGCGGGAGCTGCGGCGACATCCGGTGGAGCAGCGATAGGGCCAGAAGGGGCGCTGACAGCGGCCTTGGCTGAGGCGGCGCGACCCTTGTCTGCGCGGCTCTGGTCGGCAGCCGGATCACTCTGCTTTGCTTCAGCGGGCTGGTCGTCCTTTGCGGGTGGGCAGCCCATGAGGCCGATAAGAAGGATGCCGGTGAGGATGCGAAAGCTGGACATGTTGATTCTCGGGAGGCGGAGGGGAGTCATTTCAGGATGAGCGGCAAGACTCATAGCAGAGGGGACTGGTGCAGGTCGAGTTCAGCGTTACTGGATCTCGCCTGCGAGCCGCATGCGGGGATTCGAGAGTCGATCGCTTAGAAGGGAGGGTTCAGCTTGCTGTCGCTATTCGAGCCCCAGCAGAACAGCCTGGCATCGGTGGCCACTGCGCAGCTGTGTTCGAACCCGGCTCCCACCTGAGAAAAGGTGCCGCCGGGCGGGTTGGATTGACCGAGGGTGTCATCACCCCAGCACTCGATCGTGTTGCTTGTCGTCACACCACAGCTGTGAGCACCGCCTGCACTTACTCCCGTGTACGAGTCCACGATGGGGCTGGCCTGGCCAGCAGAGTCATCGCCCCAGCACTGAATCGCTCCAGCGATGTTGATGGCACAGCTATGTGCATCACCTGCACTCACGTCGGTGAAGGTGCCTCCAGGAACGGTGGTCTGACCCTCGAGACCTCGTCCCCAGCACTCAACGGCGCCGCCGGTGCGGATTCCACAGGAGTGAAAGGCTCCGGTTGCCACGTCGATGAAGGTCCCGCTCGGAGCAAAGAGCTGTTGCTCGAAGCTGCGTCCCCAGCACTCGATGGAGCCTGCGGCGTTGATGGCACAGGTGTGGGAACCGCCGGCACTTACGTGGCTGAAGGTGCCTGGGTTCGGGGTGGCCTCAAAGTTACCGTTTGAGCCCCAGCACTCGATGGAGCCTGCGGTGTTGATGGCGCAGCTATGGAAGGCTCCGACGCTGAGATGGCTGAAGGAGCCCGCCGGCGGCGTGGCTTGACCCACGTCATCTCGTCCCCAGCAGAAGAGCTCGTCGGTGGAGCTGATCCCGCAGCTGTGGGAGTCGCCCGCGCCGGCCTCTCGCCATGAGCCATCTGTGCCGCTGCAGTCCTGGTCGACCCCATCGCCTGGCGGGTCTGCTACACCCGGTCGTATCGTGTCGTCGCCGTCGTCGCAGTCGCTCTGGTCGCCGTAGGTGGCCAGGCAGCCCGAGTCCGCGCCGTCGAACGCGCCGTCGGTGTCGAAGTCAAAGAGTCCGTCGATGTCGCCATCACAGTCGTTGTCTACAGCGTCGCAGACCTCGGTCGCTTGCGGATTGACTGCCGGCCCCGTGGTCGGGTCATCATCGCAGTCATCGCCCAGGAACGGCGCGGTACTTCCAGCGGTGAGGGTGCACTCGACAAAGCCATCATTGTCGTTGTCTACCTCACCTGTGGGCATCTGCTGGTCGCAGTTGTTGTCGAGGCCATCACACAGCTCTGTCAAACCGGGCGCGACGGTGTCGTCGTTGTCGTTGCAGTCATCGACGCAGGCGAAGAAGCCATCGTTGTCGCTATCGGACTCGTCGAGGGGAAGGTTGCCATCACAGTCGTTGTCGAGGCCATCACACAGTTCTGTGGCGTTGGGAAAGAAGTCGCCGCCGGTTACAGGGTCGTCATCACAGTCGCCCGAGCACTCCCTGAAGCCGTCGCCGTCATCATCGGCCTCGGCATCCGGCACAAGGCCATCGCAGTCATTGTCGAGGCCGTCACAGAACTCGGTCGTAGCGCCGGCAAATGTGCTCGAGTCTCCGTCGTCACAGTCATCGTCTGCTGTGCCAGAGATGCCATCCGAGCCACAGGTGCTCACACCATCGCCGTCATTGTCGAAGCCCTCATCAATGCTGAGGTCGCAGTCGTTGTCCTGTCCGTCGCAGATTTCGGTGTTGCCTGGGAAGTTGTTGACGTCACTGTCGTCGCAGTCACCCGCGCAGGTGATGACACCGTCGCCGTCACCGTCGGTCTCACCTCCGCCGGCCTCGGTCAAAGCGTCGCAGTCGTTGTCGAGACCGTCGCAGAGTTCCGTCGCACTGGGGTTGGTGTTGCCACCGGTGCTGAGGCTGTCATCGCAGTCGCCGCCGCCCAGCACCGCTGGATCAGTGCCCGTGAAGTTCAAACACTCGACAAATCCGTCTCCGTCGTCGTCCGCCTCGTCAGCAGGCACGATGTCGTCGCAGTCAT
>CAZEIY010000575.1:0-2868 GCA_964512375.1 uncultured Rickettsiales bacterium
GAGCGCCATCAGCAATGCTACCCAGAGCCTGGACCGGCACAAGCTCAGCGGAGTGCCCTACTACGTCAAGAAAGACTCGACCGGCACGGCATTGAGCCGAATGCCAGAGGCCCTCAAGCACATCATTCTCACCGAGTTCAAGAGCCGGATCAGTTGGCTCAACCTTCACGGCCTGGCGGGCTGTCTGGCGCGAGGCTCAAATTGCGAACTTCTGGCCGCCAACAGTGCCGATGGAGCGGGCCAGCCTGACCTCGCGACCAGCTCCTTTCCGTTCTTTGGCACTTACCGGGACTTCATCGAGCGCTGTGAGTACAACAGTTGCATCGATCCCGAACAGCCGGTCGCCATCCGGTCCAACCGGCATCACTCAGAACAGTTCGTCCAGCAGGCACTACTGGTGATGTTTGCTGCGAACCTGATGGGACGGAGTGAAAGCGAAGAAGCGACCTTCGACTACGGACGTACCAGCGATGAGATGTTCTTCAAGCGATTGCAGGACAAGAACCAACAACTCACTCGCAATCATATTCGGGTCTTACGGATCGATCCCGAACAGACCACGAGAGGCCTGCTTGAGCAGCGTCTCCAGTCCCAGGCGAACTTCCTGGGAACTCTCGTGCTGGTCGTCCCCAGCGATGAGGCCTGTGATGAATACGCTCAATTACTGCAGGACCGCGGCATCGCCACGGTTGGCGAACTTCCACAGGACCGGGTCAAGGGCAGCAGGGACCGGGAGATGGTGGTGCGCCGCTCGGCAGAACTGGTTGTCCGCTCCTGGGCCGAGGAACAGGGCGGAGAAGAAGACGTCGAGTCCTGGCAGGCTGCGCTGAATCACCCCGAACTTTTCATCAATCCCATCGACTGGTGCATTCTCCTCGAAGCCAGCAATCTAGTTGAGAACCTGTCGGACTCGTACGAGTGCATCCATGAGTTCGGCCGCGCCTTCAAGGAACTGGAGAAGTCAGAAGAGATGCGGGTGCTGAACTGCCTGCGGGGGGGACGTCCACTGCCCTACAGCAGCCTGCTCAAGGTCGGCAGAGAGACGTTCATGGAGTCCAGAGAGGCGAGCAGTCTGCCCAGGTGGATCGAGCGCGCACTCGATGGCTGGCTCACCACTTCGTGGCGCTTCCCGCACGGCATTGATCGAAACCAGGCGCTGCGAAGGAGCCGCAGTGTAG
The DNA here is from genome assembly GCA_964512375.1 of uncultured Rickettsiales bacterium. GTDB lineage: Bacteria > Myxococcota_A > UBA796 > UBA9615 > UBA9615 > UBA6601. The sequence goes on from CAZEIY010000575.1 coordinate 1,179, forward strand.
ACAGCAACATGGCCTCATTGCATGGAGAGTGGCAGGACAGCTGCTACGAGATCCTGGTGGGCATGTTCGATGAGCACCAGGAGTGTGAAATCGACTTCAGCGATGCAAGTGTGGGAGACCATGGAAAGGACCTGCAACGCACCCTTCACTTTGTCGAAGCTCTCGGCGGCAGCGAGTTCTTGAGCCGGCAGCAGACCCTCGAAGAGCAAGGTCAGGATGTCACCGACTGGAAGGCCCTGGAGTTCCTGCGCTGGCCGCACCTGCGCTACCCGATGCCCCTGGCAGTGACGATCCGCCTCAAAGAAGCGGGACGCTTCCTGTGGATCCAGCCCGATGGGCTGGACCTCGCTGCGGCGTTGCCCGTGGGCAGACACCGCTATCGGCTCCTGGTGGAGACGGCGGAACGTTACTGGAAGGTGCTGAGTTGGGGTAGCGAAGTCGTCAAACATCTGCCATTGGGCTGGGGGTCCAGTGTCCGCTACCTGCTCGAAGTGCTGCGGGCGCGGAACACAAACGAGAAGTGGACTGCCGATGGAATGAACTTCTGGGACGCGCTGCTGGGCCTGCTCCGCAATGCTTCGCCGATATTGTTTATTGCGGATCAGGTCATTCGCGGGCGCCCACTGACCGGTTCGAAGAAGGCTGCCGACTCCTTCCTCTCGGGGGTGCAGGGCTACGGCACGATCCTCGGACGCCTGCGCGGGTCACAGTCACACCGCCTTGGCGGCTACCTTCGGCCTCACTGGGACGAGCAATCGGACCCGGCAGCAGCCCTGCCCATGGCACAGATGGCAGCCCTGTTCGGCCGGCAGTTAGATGAAGAGTCCGAGCAACTGCTCACCGAACTGTTCAGCACCTTCCGAAAGCTCTCTGAGGGCCTGCAACAACAGACCGGCAGCGAGGGCAGGCCACTCCAGTCAGCGGCTGTCTCGAAGTTGATTGGCTCAGAGGAACTTGCACTTACCGACCAGAAGGGCTGGTTTCTCGGCAACACCACCGCGGGACCAGCTGCCTTCCTGCCCTCGTTGTTTTCTATGAAGTCGGACCAGCTGTGGGCGCTCCTCGACACGGCGTCCTGCCTCGATGGTCTCACCCACCGCTTCCGACACTATGACGGCTACCACCTGGTCGCCGCGCTTAATGACCTGCGCGTCCAGGGCAAGGACACTCGGCCCCAGGTCGGGCTCGAGGTTATTGAACATGTGCTCGAACTGTTCTTTTCCAGCCTGGAAGGGATTCTGGCGCAGATGAGCCTCATCGTTGGGTGGAGCGGCCACCCCGATCTGGCAGAGCAGTTGATGCCATCGGGCTTCAATGTTCAGTTGCCCGAGGACTTCATAGAGCCGGACCTTGAGCAGTTGTCGAAGCTCGTGACCGTACGTCGTCACAAGGACTCCTGGGAGCTTTACGTACTCGGCATCCCTGGGGCCGCTAGCAAGGGAGTTCTCTGCTACCACAGCGGGCAGGTCAAAAAGCTGCCCTCGAAGTCAGCCTCGAAGTCAGCCTCGAAGTCAGCAAAGCGGAGGACGTAAGCCCCACCCAAATCTCTGGTCTAATAGCCATGGAAGACTTCTTTGTCGCCGAACGCTTTCTTTGGATTCTTGCTGTGCGGCGCTCTCTTCGTACCGGTCCAAAGAGTGGCATCGGGCCCATTTTGCTGAGCTACTCGGTGGCCTCAGTAGTTGGGTGA
>CAZEIY010000576.1:0-2865 GCA_964512375.1 uncultured Rickettsiales bacterium
GAGACGACTACAGCGCAGATTGTGCGCGAGCCGTAGAACGATGGAACCGGGTGATCAAGGCGTCAGGAGTGCGCTACCGACTGAAGCTTCCGTCCCAGCTATATAACCGTGGGCAGGGAATCTATCAGGGGCTACCAATCTCCACCGAGGGTGCGCTCCTCACCACCGAACAGTATGCATCGCACCACGCTGAGTCCCTACCTAGTGACGCGGAGTTGCTGTATGTCGCATCTCTTATGAAGCCGTGCTTCGAGGTGGGTCAGATCGCGAGCTGGATCTCTCCACCCAAGCGCGGTGTTGGGGGGCAGGGCTTTGACTTTGAGTATGCCCGCTTCGAGGGTGACCCGTACCAACGCTGATCGAGGACCTCACCGCTGTCCTTCATCACCATGCAGGAAGACTGGTAACGCCAGCCGAGTGAATCACACGGCAACTTCGCCGCCCGCTGGCCAGGTCAGCGCCGGCGAATATGCGAATGAATGACGACAGGGCCCAGCACACGTGCCTGGCAGGCGAGGCGTACAGTTCTTCCTTCCTGCTTTCGACGGCCGGGCAAGGGCTGCCCTCGGGTTAACGTTCGTAGTTCACGCCGTGATGGATGCGTGAGTTGTTCAGATCCTTCGATTACGGTCACTTTACAGCCGCCACATCGACCGTGCCCACGACAGTTCAGCAGCTTTCGCAGCCCGGAGTAGAGGCAAACTCCCGCACGCCTCGCTGCGTCAATGAGGAGCGTTCCTTCTGGCACGTTGACTGAGCGACCCTCTGTGGCGAAGAGGACTTTGGGCATGATGAGGGTCCCTTTCTTTGGCTACCGGAAATGGGGTGCTACGGCACTGTGTGTGCACCAGACGGTGCGTGCAAAGCGCACCAGGCCATGGCAGAGGAGATCAAGGCGGATCTGTTCCTCGCGGAATGGGAGCCGCGCCCGCCCGTAGCCGGCACCGACGCAGGGGATTCGTCGAGTTCTGTATTCGTAGCGTGCGCGACCCCCATTCGAATCTCAGGATCATTACCTGTCCGCAGGAGTGCGGCATCGATGAGTCCAGCAATGCCCAGGTCAAGATGCGCGCTCTCGACCCTCCTCAGGCGCTGCCAGACTCCCACCAATTCGATGCCATAGAAGTACGTGCTGCGGTTCATGCATAACACTCTGCCGACTGCCAACAGGTTTCACTCTGACCATCGTCAGGGTGAAGCCTGTCTATGGACGCGATGTGAAGAAGATGGACCCGAGGATTGGGAACACTCTGTTGATCGCCCCGCCATACAAGGCGGTGGTGACATCGATCGCTCGGACCACCGTAGGCGCTCCCATGAGCATCGCCTATCTTGCCTCGGCGTTGCTCGCTGCCGATGAGTCCGTGCAATTGTTCGATGCGAACGCGGAGCAGCTTGGTGTCGCTGAGCAGCCATAGGGCCACTTCTTCGTCGACCTCTAGCCCTCCTACACCCATGTTGGCATCAGTCACTTTATGGCCCGATCAGGGTACCATCGACGGTCTCGAAGCCCTCAAGTGCCCAGGAGTCGTTGCTTGTCCTCTCGCGTCCTCGCTAGCTCACTCGCCCTGTTCATGCTGGTGATGCTGGGCGGTCTGAAGTCTCCCCGCTCTCAGCCTCGTGACGCAGCCGATTCGGACGTACCCCTCCCCTTTGTGCAGCGCCAGGCTCAGTCCATGGCCACCCGGGTCGTGGTGCTCTTGGAGGCGGGAGACCAGGTAGACAAGAACGCAGGGCGAGTCTTCAAGGTCTTCGAGTACATCGACCGCACCATGAGCGAGTGGAAGGACACATCACCGCTGTCTCAGGTCAACCAGCAGGCTGGAGAGGCCCCCGTCGCCCTGGACCCATCGCTGATCGCCATCCTGGGACGCTCCATACTCATCGCAGAGCGAACCAGCGGCGCCTTCGACCCCACCTGGGCCGCACTGTGGGGGCTCTGGGACTTTCGTAGCGCCTCCCCCAAACCACCGAATGACAAGAAGATTGAGGCGGCGATTTCCGCTGTGGACTATCGCAAGCTTCGGGTGGACTCCGACGCCGGGACCGCTCAGCTCCTGGAGCGCGACATGATAGTGGGACTGGGGGGGATCGCGAAGGGCTATGCCCTCGACTGCAGTGCCGAGGAGCTTCGCAGTCACGGTATTGCGAACTTCCTGATTTCTGCCGGAGGTCAGGTCTACGCCTCGGGGCTGCACGAGGGGCGTCCATGGCGCGTAGGCATCCGCGACCCGCGAGGCAGCGAGCAGGACTTCTTCGCACTCCTGGAGGTCGCCGACAAATCGGTTTCGACGAGTGGAGACTACGAGCGATTCTTCGTGGAGGATGGTATTCGCTATCATCACATTCTCGACCCACGGACGGGGCGACCCGCACGAGGGTTACGGAGCGCCACTGTCGTCAGCAGCGACGCGACCCTGGCTGATGCCCTATCCACGGCGCTGATGGTCCTCGGCTCCGAAGAGGGCCTCGCACTGGCGACCCGATGGGAAGGGGTCGAAGCGGTGTTGGTAGACCAAAGAGGCGCTGTACTCGTGACACCAGGGCTCGAGGAGACATTGATCCGGGTACACCCTCCCCTCCCCTGATGTTCACCATGGATGGGGCTCTACCTCCCCCTCCGACTGCTACCCCCGTTGCCGGACTGCCCAGCCGATCCTGGCCTCCACTTATTGGCCGAAGACATCCCCGGCGAGATGCTGCTCTCCGCACGGAGCAACGACGCGGAGACTCTCGGCGGCGGGGGGCAGATCCAGGACCCCCGGGTCTCTAGTCTGCTACGAAAGCCCCTCCCCCTGACTGCAGGTCGATGCCGCTCATGGGCGGCACCGCACATCCGACCTGTGGGAACTCACGCAGGCGGGC
>CAZEIY010000577.1:0-2848 GCA_964512375.1 uncultured Rickettsiales bacterium
CCGATCCGCACACTGTTCCTCATCCTCGATGGCCTCGCGGACGAAGCCAATCCCGCGCTCGGCGGACAGACTCCGCTGCAGGCAGCGGACACTCCCTACCTGGACATGCTAGCGGGCTCCGGAGGCCAGGGGCGTATCCTCACCACGAAGGAAGAAGGCGTCGCTCCCGGTACGGACCAGGGACTTCTCGCCCTCCTGGGAGAACCGCAGCCTGGACTGCATATCGGCCGGGGTCTCCTAGAGGCCATGGGCCAGGGCCTGCCCCTGCAGCGGGGCACGCTGATCTGGCGCGGGAACATGGCCACGCTCGGAGAAGACGGCTCACTGGTGGATCGACGGGCTGGACGTATCCGCGCCGGCGTCGCGGACCTCCTCGCCGACCTGCGCGACGTTCCCCTCTCAGATGGCATTCACGGCCACATCTATCCCGGCCACGAGCACAGGGTCGTCGTCATGATAAAGGGAGAGGAACTCTCTGAGATCGTGAGCGACTCTGACCCTGGCGGTGAAGCCGCTGTGCAGCAAGTCTTGCGACCAAGGGCGCTGGACTCCAGTCCTGAAGCCGCACGCACAGCACGGGCGCTCCAGGAGCTGCTAGACATCGCCCGCAAGCACCTCAGCCAACACCCACACAATCAAGAACGAATCAGTCGCGGCCTGTTCCCCGCAAACTGCATCATCACCCGAGGTGCGAGCGCCGTACGAGAGCTACCACGCCAGCGCTTCACCACCTCACATACCGCCCTGGTCTCCGCCTGTCCTACGGCACTCGGCGTCGCCCGCGCGGTCGGCTTGCAGCCTGCCAGCAGCAGCGAGATGACAGGCAACCTCGATTCCAACCTCAACGCCAAGTTCGAGACAGCGGCCCGGCTCCTCGAGGAACGCCCCTATGTCGTCATCCACATCAAGGGAACTGACATCGCAGCCCACGATCAGCGGCCTATCGAGAAGCGAAACTTCATCTCTCAGATAGATCGCGCCCTTGGTTCCTTCCTCTCGGAGAATCCCGAGCTCACAGATGAACTCCGCATCGTCGTCTCAGCCGACCATGGCACATCATCCATCACCGGGAATCACCTCAGCGATCCAGTACCGCTGTTGCTTGCCACCTGGCACGGTGAGACCGAAGCCGGCGAGTTCAGCGAAGAGAGTGCACTGCAAGGCGCGATCGGATTACTTGGTCCTGGCGAGCTATCCGAGCTGCTCTGGGGCAACTAGGCGCCAGGGAAGCCCTCAGCCCTTGGCGTTCTGCACACATTCCTCGGCGAAGCGTACTTCGGCGGCGTTGCCGATGATCAGACCGGTTCGGTGGTGCAGATCGTCTGGAACAATTGTCCGAATGTTGTGCTCGCCATCGGAGGCAAGACCGCCCGCCTGCTCTGCGAGCATCGCCAGAGGCGCTGCTTCGTAGAGCAGCCTCAACTTACCCCGCGGGGAACGGCTATCCGTAGGGTAGAGAAACACACCCCCGTACATAAGGTTGCGATGAAAGTCGGCGACCAGCGAGCCGATGTGACGACAACTGACCCGACGCTTCTCTGCGTCGTTTCTAGCCAGGAGTCCGTCGACGAACTCATGTGTCCATGACGGCCAGTACGGAGCATTGCAGTGATTGATCGACAAAGTCCGACACTTGGAGGGCAACCGAATGTTCTCGTGGGAGAGGACGTATTCGCCAACCATCGGGTCGAGGGTGAAGCCATGCACCCCATCGCCAACCGTGTATACGAACATCGTCGATGATCCGTAGATGATGTAGCCGGCGCCAACCATCTCACTGCCCGGACGCATGGTGTCACTCCTGGTGACCTCGGGGTCGGTGCTCTGCTTGTGATAGATGCCGAAGATCGTGCCAATGGAGACGTTCGCATCGATGTTCGAAGAACCATCGAGAGGGTCGTAGGCGATGATGTACTCGCCGGCATGCTCCAACGGAATCTCGATGATCGACTGGAGTTCCTCAGAGAGCAATGCGCAGACATAACCGCTGCCACCAACAATGTCCTGAATCGTGTGTTCGGCGTACTCATCGAGCTTCTGCACCACTTCGCCCTGAACGTTTACGCGCCCGGTGCTCCCCAGGATCTTGACCAGTCCGGCCATGTTCACCTTGGCCGATATCACCTTGCCGGCGACTCCGATCTGGGTCAGTAGTGCACTAAGTTCGCCGCGAGCCTCGTCGTGTGTAAGCTGAGAGGAACGAATGTGCTGAGTAAGAGTAGTGCCTTGCATCGGAACTCCACGCATGTCTGTGAGGAGGGGGAATCTAGCAGCCTTCTGGACGAGAGCAACCGGCTTCTTGCTTTGACAGGGCTGGAAGCCCGGTGGTACTAATCCGCGGCCTTCGCGCGTCTTGTATATCGCGACCAGCGCTCGAATGCGTCCGAGGAACGGCCTGTGCCCCAAGCAACTCCAATTCGTACTCTCTCCGTGGTGCTCGTGATGATGGGCGCGCTGCTGGTCCCCAGCAGCGCCTCTGCCGTCGAGTTTCGCCTCGATGGTCTCTATCGCTTCCGTGCCAACCTGTTCGATACACTGAGCCTCGATCGGGAGCATGACAACACCGAAGGGGTTCGCCACTACCTCGACAATCGGCTGCTGCTCACGCCACACATCCGACTGAGTCCTCAGGTTCATGTTTTCGTTGAATTCGACATCTTGGACGCCGCACGCTTTGGACAGGAACCACAGGTCCTCCCGGCCACGGGCCAATTCCAGGACAATGGCAGCCTCTTCAATGAACCGGTCGCGCTGTCCGGCTCCGTAATTCCTGGCTCGGACTACAAAGAGTCGATGTTCGTCCGACGTGCGTGGGCCGAACTCTACACGCCCTATGTCGACATCAAGG